>NZ_KE992696.1:0-16791 GCF_000466465.2 Clostridium sp. KLE 1755 | reverse complement strand
ATGCGGCGGCGGCTCCCGCCTCCATCCCCATGTTCTGCGCCGCCATGGCGAATGCAAGGCCTACCGCCATTCCCTCAGGGATATTGTGCAGGGTGACGGCCATGACAAGAAGCGTGGTACGCTTCCAGGAAGAAGTCATTCCCTCCGGTTCCGAAGAACCGGCATGCAGATGGGGAAGCAGCTGATCCATCAGGAGCAGAAAGAGAATGCCCAGCACAAAACCGCCCGCTGCCGGAATCCATCCGATGCCTCCTGCCTTTTCCGCCTCATTAATCGCAGGGATCAGCAGGGACCATACGGACGCCGCAATCATGACTCCCGCCGCAAATCCCAGAAAGACCCTCTGTATTTTCATATTGATCTCGCCGCGGAACAGAAATACCATAGCGGCGCCCAGCGTTGTCATCAGGAACGTAAAGCCGGTACCGCCGGCCGCCCAAATCAATGCCTGACTCATAAATTACCTCCTTTTTCAGTAGCTGTGTCAGAGTAACCGTGTCAGCGTAAAGCGCAGGCCCCGGCAGCAAGGGCACTGACCTGACTGAATAGCTGCCCTTTTATTCATTATTCTGCAGAAGGCTGCTTCCCTGCTTTATCCCTTCCGGAGTTATCAATATTAGCTTTCTGTACAGGAAGGGATTCAGGTTCTCCCGCAGCAGGGCCTGATCCTCTATAATCAAATCCCCTTCTGTGATAAGAAGCAGCAGCCGGGAACGGGCCTGAAACATTTTCAGCTGTCCGCAGAGCAGCTCCAGCCTTTTCCGGGAAGCAAAAGGTTCATAATCCTGAAAGGCGCTTCCTGTCTGCAAATAGGCAAGGGCGGATATTTCATGATTAATGTCGTCATCCGCTTTCCATCTGACCAGGTTCAGACGTACATTACGGAAGGTATCCCCCATGGACTTGAGTACGGCCACAATTTCCTTGCCGCATTCGGCCAAAGCTTCCCCGTCTGCGGAGTAATCGGCCACCACCGCCATTTCTATCGGGCCGCCGCGATAATTTCCGGGCACATGAAGCACCCGCTGCACCGCATTTTTCAACTGCAGCTTTTGCACCTGAGTCAGCATCACAGCATATCCTCCAGAAAATCCCTGACAGCAAAAAGACTGTCGCATTTGTGATAGAGCAATTCTTCTATTTCGGGCGTAGGTTCCACCATATCAGGCACCATGACAGGAAGCATGCCTGCTGCCGCTGCGGAACGGATGCCGTTGGGCGAGTCCTCTATGGCAATGGCGTTCTCCGGCTTCACCCCCAGCAGCTCGCATGCCTTCAAATAAATATCAGGAAGAGGCTTGCTGTGCTCCACCATATCCCCGCCGATTACCACCTGGAAAAAGTCCGTAAAATCCGCTCTGCGCAGATGGCTGAGCACCTTTTCCCGTCCGGTGGAGGAGGCCAGGGCGATCTTTACGCCTTTTTCCTGCAGCCAGGTCAGGAGCTCCCCGGCTCCCTTCATCACAGGAAGTCCTTCTTTTTCCACTCTTTCCTGGAAAAGGGCGGAGGTCTGTTCCCTGAAATAATCATAGGGGAAGTCCTCTCCGTAAACCTCCTTCAGGAAAATGCGGCAGTCCGTACGGTTCAGTCCGATGCAGCCGTATACTCCTTTTTCAATGTTTCCCAGTCCTAATTTTTCGGCAACTGCAATCCAGCTTTCCACGCTCAGTCTTTCCGTGTCGAATAGTATGCCGTCCATATCAAAACAGATTGCTTCAATCATATTTTCTCCATACTGTTGGTTTATTAAGCTTTCCTCTGCGGATCCTTCTGGCGTTAAAATATCGTCAGCGTACGGTAAATGGTATTTTCCGCCTGGGAATCAGGTATCTCAAAGACTTTTTTCAGGCTTTTGCGGTAAAAGCCTTCCGCGTGCTCCGCCCAGCCGATGACCGCGTAGCCATAGCCCGCCTCCCGCATGCCAAGCAGCGCTGCGCGCAGGAGAGCCTGGCCGGTGCCGTGCCCTTTTTCATCCGGTCTGATGCCGATTGGGCCGAAATAGCCTTTTGCCGTGGCATCAAAGCAGGAAAAGCCGATGATTTCCCCTTTCTGCACCGCGATATAGCAGGTGATGGGATCGTGGGAAAAGGCGTGTTCACATTCACTTTCCCAGCCGCCCTCGTAATATTTACGGACGAACTCCATTACCTTTCCTTTATCCGGGCTGAGGACACGGCGGATGGTGATTCCTGCCTCCTCCAGCTTTTCCGGAGACCAGGACGGATCCATATCATACAAATTCACCAGATAATCAGCCATATTCCCTCTCCTTTTTTCTTCTATTTTTTCCGGTACAAAAGCTCAGACAGGCGGGCGAACTGCTCCAGTGTGAAGGTTTCGCCACGTACATTGGCGGGCAGTCCCATCTGCTCCAGCGCCTCCGTAATCTGTGCTTTGGACAGATTCAGGCCGGATGCATTGCTCAGGCCGTTTACCAGCGTCTTTCTGCGTTGGTTAAAGGACGCCCGGATCAGGCTGAATAAAAAGCTTTCGTCCGCAGCCTCAACCGGAGGCTTTTCATACCTGGTCAGCCGGATTACGGTGCTTCCCACGTTAGGTCTGGGGATAAAGCAGGTAGGAGGCACATGGGTGATAATTTCCGGGCGGGAATAATACTGGACCGCCAGGGAAAGCGCTCCGTAGTCTTTTGTTCCCGGCCCCACCTGCATCCGCTGGGCCACCTCGGTCTGCACCATGATGGTTATGCTGTGAAGCGGCACATGGCTTTCAAACAGCTGCATGATGATGGGGGTGGTTATATAATAGGGAAGGTTTGCCACTACCTTTACAGGGCGGCCGTCATTTTTCTCTTTTACCAGTTTTTCCAGATCTACCTTGAGAATATCCTCATTGATTATGGTAACATTGGGATACTCGGAAAGGGTATCCTGCAGGATGGGGATCAGGGCCTTATCTATCTCCACCGCCACGACTTCCCTGGCCTGTTCCGCCAGATACTGGGTCATGGTTCCGATACCGGGCCCTATTTCCAGCACACAGTCATCCGCCTGTATGTGTGCCGCGTCCACGATTGTTTCCAGCACCTGGGGTTCTATCAGGAAGTTCTGGCCATATTTTTTCTGAAAGTTAAACTGATATTTCTGAAGTACCTCAACTGTTCTGCCGGGCGTACCTATTTTGGGCATAAAATCTCCTCCGTACCATATGCTGATGAAGCCTGTATCACTGCCGCAGATAATGGGCCGGTATAAGGCCTGCTGCGTTTTTTAATTGATTCCATAAAATTTCCTGGCGTTTAAATCCGTGATTTCCACCACCTCTTCCGCCGTCATGCCCTTCAGCTGCGCTATCTGCTTTGCAACATAAGGAAGGTTCAGGGAAGAATTTCTTTTTCCCCGGTTCGGCTCCGGCGCTAAATACGGGCAGTCCGTTTCCAGAAGGATCCTGTCTATGGGGATGTACTCCACCGCTTCTTTAACCTTCCTGGCATTTTTAAAGGTTACCACGCCGCCGATTCCGATCATGCATCCCAGATTCAGGAAGTCTCTGGCCGCCTCCCTGGAATAAGAAAAACAGTGAATAACCGCAGGTTCTCCTTTTCCGTATTCTTCCCTCATAATATCCAGGGTATCCAGACAGGCGTCCCTGGAATGAATTACCACGGGACGCTTTACCTCCCGGGCAAGAGCCAGCTGGCTGATAAAGGCTTTCTTCTGAATTTCACGGTCCGGCTCATCCCAGTAGTAGTCAAGGCCGATCTCTCCCACCGCCACCACCTTGGGATTGGAAAACTGTTCCCGGAGCCATTCCAGGCCTTTATCATCCAGGGCATCCGCATGTTCGGGATGGATTCCCACCGCTGCATACAGAAACGGATACCGGGAAATCAGCTCCATTGTTTTTTTATTTGAAGCAAAGCTTGCGCCGGCATTTACCACACAGCCGATGCCATTTGCGGGAAAGCTGTCAAGGAGCGCCTCCCTGTCCGCATCAAAGGCTTCATCATCATAGTGTGCATGACTGTCAAAAATCATTATAGCACCTCTTATCGTTTCTATCATTATTTCTTTCAATTCTCCGGAATAATAAGTAACAGTTCAGCTTTCGGCCGAACTGTTACTGCATCCGCCCATGATAAGTCGCCTTCGGCGAGGGGCGGATGCCTGCTGCCACCACGTTTTCTCACGGTTTGCGCAGTGAATTCGCAAACCTGCCTGAATGGTTACAATAATAACATACTTTATAGTATTCTTAAAGCAGGTGAAAAAATTTCTTAATTTTTTTTAAAAAAGGTATTGCAAAAATGAAATTTATATAATATAATAAATCCTGCACTGCGGAAGATAAAACAAAGAAATAAGCGCCTTTAGCTCAGTTGGTAGAGCACCTGACTCTTAATCAGGGTGTCCAGGGTTCGAGCCCCTGAAGGCGCACTTTGAAAGTACCGATTTTGAAGACTTAAGAGCTTCGGGGTTGGTGCTTTTTTTTGTGTTTAAAAGCAATGCAGGCAATTCGCATCAGGGCGGAAACAATGCCGGCCCGGGAAGCCGTGACAGAGTGTCAGGCCTTCCGGGCCGTTTTTTTGATGTTTTGGCGGCAATTGTTCAGTTATTCCACAGGTACTGCTTTGCGTTTTATGGGGTGGCGGATTATGGTTTTTCTTTTTTCCGGCGCCTGTTTCCTCGGATCCCCCAGGTAAATCTCGTGGTGCCTCCTCTGTGGAGTGATGTCCGTTTCATAGCCTTCCTGCTCCAGGAACTCATTCATCCGCCGGATGGTTTCCGGTTCACTGTCATAGGTTCCCACATGCATGCACTGCACACACAGTCCTTCCTCAAAAGTCTCAAGGCGCACTGCCGACGGATTTAACCCCGGCTTTTTGGTACGCAGCTTTTCCGCAGCCCATTTCAGCACCTGGGGGGTAACATAATCGGGCACCGCCATAAAGGATGTCCATGCAAAGCGTTCCTTATCCGTAATCCGGTGTCCGTCAAAGCCTTTCCCATCAATATCCCAGAAGCCCTCCAGCGGAGGCGCCACATAGTCAAAATAGCCCTGTGCAGGCGCTTCTGTCCTGCTCATTTTTATTGTATAAGTGATACCATACAGGAGCGCAACCGCATCCTGATATTCCCGGCTGGTATTCGGATCCCCGAAGCCGTCCACACACAGATATTTTCTGGGAGGAACCTGTATCACCACCGGATCCGTCTTCGTCTGGTACAGCTGTCTGTATTCTTTTTTGAAATCATATTTATCCGACATAATTATCCTTTCCCGGTTCTTCCGCCACCGGCAGCATCAGTTCTGTCCTGTAGTGCGCCGGGTTTCCCCGGAAAATGGCGCCAGGACCTTTCAGGTATATCTCGCGTGAGGGGCCTTGCGGTATTAGCTTTCTCTCCGCGGCGCCGTCCAGCAGCGCCTTATAGGCCGCGCCAAGCTCCTCATAGCTGCCCTCATGCATCGTACACAGCGCCGTGATTCCAGGCAGTCTCCTGCAGGTAATCTCCGGGACCGCTATCCGGCTGCTTACAGGAAGGCAAAGCTCAATATCCGCTTCCTCCCTGTATTCTTCATCATAATACAGACTGAAAGGCGCTCCGCAGGCCTTGCTTCCTGCCGCCTTAAACAGTCTGCCGGTGTATTTGCCCACCTCCGGATATTTTCCCCTGAAACGGATGGAAATAACAAGAAGCTCTTCCGCCGTTTTACGCTCCAGCGTATAGCTGCGGTTCACAGCGGAGGCTTCCGTTCCTGAGGGAAGGGCTTCCTCCAGCTTTTTTAACAATGCCTTTTCCTTAGAGATACGCTGTCGGACCTGCGCCTGCTTTTCTTTGAGAAAGAAAGCCAGATCCTCTTCTCCCACACAGGCGGAAAGCACATCCTTAATCTCCATAATAGAAAAATCCAGCTCCCGAAGCAAAACGATCTGTCTTGCCTTCTCGTAATCCGTTTCATTATACAGACGATATCCGTTCTTATCCCGCTCCGAGGGGCTGAGGATTCCTTCTTCATCATAATAGCGCAGCGCTTTTACCGTCAGGCTTGTAATCCTGGAAAATTCACCGATACGATACATATTTTTCCTCCTCTCCGCTTTTCCCCAGAAGGCCCCCGCCTTCCGAACAGCTTCCGATATACATAATATACACCCTCCCCCGCAGGGAAAAGTCAAGTCTTTCTTAATTGCGGGATGTAAGCAGAAATTAATTGGTTACTGTTCACTCAGTACTGTGCATTTACTGCACAGTACGTAAGAAAGTGATTCAAGAGTGCATAAATCCCATCGCCGCAGGCGATTTTTAATGGATTTATGCAGTTACTGGTCACGGAGTGAACAGTAACACTAATTGCGTGTGATAGTGTCAATAATTCAGACTATTTTCTTGCGTTTGCCACTCTGCTGTGCTAAAATGAATTCAGAGACAGGAGACAAAACAATGGGCTTTTACAAAGAGCCTGTTTTCGTTTGTCTTTTTTTATTCCCACAGGCAGCGGGGCAGGCGCCTTTTCATGCTGTACTGCCGTAAAGGCCGTCAGCCAGCAGCCTTCAGGACTGAGGCGGCCGAGGGATATTTTACATGGACTTCAGAGGTATATGCATGAATAAGCTATTGATGGAACAGTTTGAGGATTGTCCCGTAATCGCCGCCGTAAAAGACGAAGAGGGGCTGCGGGCCTGCCTTGACTCCGAAATCCGGATTGTATTTGTCCTGTATGGGGATATCTGCAGTATTTCCGGAATCGTGGGGCGGCTGAAGGATGCCGGTAAAACAGTGATTGTCCACCTGGATTTGATTTCAGGGCTTTCCGGAAAGGAAATTGCGGTGAGCTTTATCCACAGCACCACCGCCGCTGACGGTATCATATCCACAAAACCGGCGCTGATACGACAGGCAAAGGAGCTGGGGATGTTCACCGTCATGCGTTTCTTCGCCATTGATTCCATGGCCTTCGAAAACATCCGGAGACAATCCGAATCGGTACATCCTGATTTTATTGAAGTGCTTCCCGGCCTGATGCCCAAGGTGATACGGCGCATCTGTGCGGAAGGAAGAATCCCGGTCATTGCCGGCGGCCTGATCACGGATCGGGAGGATATTATGGCGGCGCTGAATGCGGGGGCGATTTCCATATCCACCACCAACCGGAAGGTCTGGTTTATGTAATAAGCAACTGTGAGGGTACTGAACACTTACAAAAAAGATTTGCGGAACTGAATATTGTATTTGCAGGAGAAAAGGAGACAGCAAAAAAGGCATACCCTGTGGGTATGTGTTTTTGGGCTGTCTTTTTCTTATGGTTTTGCAGCCGAGGGGCCGCGCAGGCGGCAGAATGGAGGAAAATATGTATGATGTAATCGTAATAGGCGCGGGTGTTACAGGCTGCGCCATTGCCAGGGAGCTGTCACGTTACCAGCTGAAGCTGGCTGTCCTGGAGCGGGAGGAGGATGTGTGCTGCGGTACCTCCAAGGCCAACAGCGCCATTATCCATGCGGGGTATGATGCGGTTCCCGGCACGCTGAAGGCCAGAATGAACGTGGCAGGAAACCGCATGATGGATGCGCTCTCCAAAGAACTGGATTTTCCATTTAAAAGAAATGGCTCCCTGGTTCTCTGTTTTGATGAAAAGGATCTGCCCGGGCTTGAGGTACTCAGGGAGCGCGCCGAAGCCAACGGCGTTCCCGATGTGCGTATCGTTTCCGGAGAGGAAATACATGAGCTGGAGCCGAATCTGTCGCCTGAGGTGACAGCCGTGCTGGATGCCCCCACAGGCGGGATTGTCTGTCCCTTTAAGATGACAATCGCTTTTGCGGAAAATGCCTTTGAGAACGGCGTGGAGTTCCATTTTAATACGGAAGCAGAGAACATTGAAAAAACAGCGGACGGTTATCGCATTACCACCTCCGCAGGAATTTATGAAACACGCTGCATTGTGAATGCCGCAGGCGTTTATGCGGATCGGTTCAACAATATGGTGAGCGGAAGGAAGCTTCATATCACTCCCAGGAAAGGGGAGTATATCCTTCTGGATAAAAAGGCGGGAAATTTTGTTTCCCATACGATTTTCCAGCAGCCCACAAAGCTGGGCAAGGGAATCCTCATCACGCCTACCGTGCATGGCAACCTGCTTACCGGGCCTACCGCGGAAGACATTACCGACAAGGAAGCGGTGAACACCACCGCGGAAGGCCTTGCCCAGGTAATGGAAAAAGCGCGGCTGAGCGCGGAAAAGATACCGCTTAACATGGCTATTACTTCTTTTGCCGGACTGCGCGCCACCGAGGATGACGGGGATTTTGTTCTCGGGGAAGCGGAGGACGCGGAAGGCTTTTTCAACGCGGCAGGCATTGATTCCCCCGGCCTTTCCAGCGCGCCGGCCATCGGCTGCTTCCTGGCGGAGCAGATTGCGGAAAAGCTGGAAGCCAAAAAGAAGGTGAATTTCCATTCCAGCCGGAAGGATATTCCCTGCGTGGCGGAAAGCACACCCGAGGAAATCGCCCGGCTTGTGGCCAGGGATCCTGCCTACGGGAATGTCATCTGCCGCTGTGAAATGGTCACGGAGGGAGAAATTATCAACGCTATCAAAAGGCCTTTGGGAGCGCGTTCCCTGGATGGCGTCAAACGCCGTACCCGCGCGGGCATGGGACGCTGTCAGTCGGGCTTCTGCTCTCCCAGGGTAATGGAGATACTTACCAGGGAACTGCAGGTTTCATCCCTGGAGCTGACAAAATCCGGCAAAGATTCCTATCTGCTCACCGGCTCCACCAAGGAAAATCTGTAACCCCTGTATAAAGAGCGTGACAGTTCTGTTGTCCGGACTGCTGACAATAAGCGACAATGCATGTATCCATGCAGAAAGGTATTAATATGGCTGAATATGATTTGATTATAATCGGAGGCGGCCCGGCCGGCCTGGCTGCGGCGGTTTCCGCCCGGAAAAACGGGATTGATAAAATACTTATCCTGGAACGGGATAATGAGCTGGGGGGTATCCTGAACCAGTGCATTCACAATGGTTTTGGTCTGCATACCTTCCATGAGGAGCTGACAGGCCCTGAGTATGCCGCCCGCTTCATTTCCCAGGTGAAGGAGCTGGAAATTCCTTATAAGCTGCATACCATGGTGCTTGATATCACTGCTTCGGGGGAGGGCTCCGAAAAAACGGTGACGGCAATGAACCGTGAGGATGGCCTGATGAGGCTCACCGCCACCGCAGTCATCCTGGCCATGGGCTGCAGGGAACGTCCCAGAGGCGCGCTGAATATTCCCGGCTACCGCCCCGCCGGCATTTATTCCGCAGGGACCGCACAGCGGCTGGTGAATATGGAAGGCTTTATGCCCGGAAAGGAAATCGTCATCCTGGGTTCCGGAGATATCGGTCTGATCATGGCGCGGCGCATGACGCTGGAGGGCGCTAAAGTTAAGGTAGTCGCGGAGCTTATGCCCTATTCCGGCGGCTTGCAGAGAAATATCGTGCAGTGTCTGGACGACTTCGGCATTCCTTTAAAACTCAGTACCACTGTCGTTGATATCGACGGCAGGGAACGGGTGCGCGGCGTAACGCTGGCGAAGGTGGATGAGAACAGAAAGCCTGTCCCCGGCACGGAGGAATACATTCCCTGCGACACCCTCCTGCTCTCCGTGGGACTGATTCCTGAAAATGAGCTGTCCGGGAAGCTGGGCGTGGCTATGGCTCCCGTCACCTCCGGCCCCAGCGTCAATGAGAGCCTGGAAACAAGCACTCCCGGCGTCTTTGCCTGCGGCAATGTGCTCCATGTACATGATCTGGTTGACTATGTTTCGGAGGAAGCGGAAAAAGCCGGAAAATATGCGGCGCAGTACATACGCGGCGGACAAACGGCTGCCAATGACGGCAGACCGGTATCCCTGCTGGCCAGAAACGGCGTCCGCTATACGGTTCCGCAGGAAATCCGCCCTTCCCATATGGAGGATACCCTCACCGTCCGCTTCCGCGTGGGCGATGTTTATAAAAACTGTTATATCGGCGTATATGTAAATGACAGGCAGATCGCCAGACTGAAGAAAAACAAGCTGGCTCCCGGTGAAATGGAGCAGGTAATTATAAAAAAATCCGATCTCCTGTCCGTCCAGGCACCGGAAACCATCACCATCCAGGTAGAAAGGGGTGAAGCGAATGGAAACGCGTGAACTCATCTGTATTAACTGCCCTTTAGGCTGCGCACTTACCGTAACCCTTGAAAACGGGGAGGTCACCCGGGTAACAGGCAATACCTGCCCCAGAGGCGAGGCCTATGCAAGAAAGGAATGCACCAATCCCACCCGTATCGTCACCACCACCGTTCGCGTGGAGGGTGGACGGCTGCCTGTTGTTTCCGTAAAAACAGCTTCCGACATCCCCAAAGGAAAAATTGCCGATTGTGTCAGGGCGCTTAAGGATGTAAAGGTGAAGGCCCCTGTCCATATCGGGGATGTGATTTTGGAAAATGCCGCCGGGACCGGAGTAAATATCATTGCCACCAAGGACGTGCTTTGATATATTAGGTATGACTGTATTGTTTCCCCGCAGTTAATGCCAAATATACAAACAGGCAGCCGAAATGCTGCCATACTCTGATTAAAGGAAGGTTCACACATGATAACAGATTTCTACGGCCGCTGTGCAGATATATTAAAGCGGAAAAAACTATGGCTGCTGGACATGGACGGCACAATTTACAACGAAAATGAGATCTTCGACGGCACGCTCGATTTTCTGCAGCAGATTAAGGATCACGGAGGCCGTTATATTTTCATTACCAACAATTCCTCCAAGTCCGTAAACGATTATGTGGAAAAAGTGACCCGCATGGGCATACAGGCGGGCTTTGAGGACTTCTATACCTCCAGCCAGGCCACCGCCATGTACATCCGTGAAAATTATCCCGGGCAGACCGTATACTGCATGGGGACCCGTTCCCTGGTAACGGAGCTGCGGGAAAGCGGTCTTACGGTGGTAACGGAGCCGGATGAGAACGCCTCCATTGTCCTCATCGGTTTTGATACGGAAAACACCTCCGAAAAAATCCGTAATACCTGCATCATGCTGGGCCGTGATGTGGTGTATCTGGCTACCAATCCGGATCTGGTGTGTCCGGTAAGCTTCGGTTTTATTCCGGACTGCGGCTCCATGAGCATTATGCTGAAAAACGCCACAGGGAAGGAACCATTCTTTATCGGCAAGCCAGAGCCCATCATGGTGGACTGTGTGCTGAAAAATACCGGCTGCCTGCCGGAAGAGGCCGTCATCGTGGGCGACCGTCTGTATACGGATATCGCCACCGGTAAAAATGCTGGTGTGGACGCTGTCTGTGTGCTCTCCGGCGAAGCCACCCTGTCGGATATAGAGGAAGGGGATATCAAGCCGGATTTCCTGTTCCGTGATGTAAAGGAAATCTGGGAGAAGCTCCGGTAAGTTTCCTTCTGTAACAGATCAAACAGGTCTGCGCAATAAATGCGCAGACCTGTTTGATCTGTTTCGTTCTTCTTGCTATCAGGAAAAACGTTTCTTGATTTCCTCATATTTATCCGCCGTAATCAGCGCATCCTTATCAATATCCTTGAAGGCCACAATATAGGTCCAGCGGCCGTAGGGTTCTATTTTTTTGATTTTGGAAACGTTAATAATGTAGGATTTGTGGCTTCTTAAGAACACATCCGGATCCAGCTTCGCTTCGATATCTCCCAGACCGGCCGACGTGGTGAAGGAATCCTGCTTTGTGTAGATAACGGTGCTGTTATTTTCCCGCTGCACCAGGATGATATCCTGGATATCCACAAAGCTCATGCTTTCCCTGCCCTTTACCAACAGGCGGTCCAGGCCTCTTTCGTAGCGTACTATTTTATCCAGATGATCCAGAGGCTCCGGCTCCTGCAGGGAAAGAATCCGATCCAGCGTGCGTTCCACTCTCTCAATATCGAAGGGCTTTATGAGGTAATCAAAGGCATATACCTCAAAGGCCTCGGACATATACTCTGAATGAGCCGTGGCGAATACGATTTTCGTTTTAGGCTCCATGTCGGCAATAATCTTGGCACAGTCTATACCGCTTGCCCCGTTGATTTCAATATCAAGGAAAACAACCTCCGGCTTCAGCCTGGCAAAGAGGCTCACCGCATCCGCCAGATTATCGCATTCGCCCACCACCTGGAATTCTTCCTTCTTTTCTATGATTTTTTTCAGCAGCATCCGTATGCCGCTTTCATCTTCGACCAATATTACTTTGATTGCCATAAGCTTTCCTTTTTCTTTTCCTGCACACCGGTTCCCCGATAATTTCACTAAAAACGACCGCCTGCCTCAGCGCCGCCCGGCCTTCCGGCATACGGGAAGTTTCTTGCTGATGCGGCCTTTGCGCCGCCCGGCCGGCTGACGGGGATACCTGCTGCATCAACGCTTCCGGCACCTCGTCCATATCTGCCTCTTCCTCCCATTTGGGAAAGGACTCCGGGGCGGCAATCTTTGCCGTTTTCTTCTTTTTTTTGAACGTACTGCCTGCAAAAGGGAGCTGTGCACCCAAATAGCCCTGCAGCTGCATTTTTTCCGATATTAATGTCCTTGAAAGCTCTTTCGTCAGTCCTTTAAAGGTCATATTAATCATTCCTTCCGTCACCGGTCAGATCCACGTCAATGCTGCCCGCTCCTGAAATGGAGGAACGCATATCGGTATCCGCCTTCAGATTCTGAAGCTCATAATAGTCCATAACTCCCATTTTGCCTTCACGCAGGGCATAAGCAAGCGCCTTGGGCACCTCGGCTTCCGCTTCCACCACGTAAGCGCGCATTTCCTGTTCCTTCGCAACAGCCATGGCACGTCTTTCCTCCGCCTTGGCCTGGGCGATATTCTTGTCTGCCTCCGCCTGCAGGGACTGCAGCTGGGCGCCGATGTTTCTTCCCACGTCGATATCCGCAATATCTATGGAAAGGATTTCAAAAGCCGTTCCGGAATCCAGTCCCTTGCTCAGGACACGTTTTGAAATGTCATCCGGGTTCTCCAGCACTTCCTTATGGGACTGTGCGGAACCAACGGTAGTTACGATGCCTTCACCGATTCTTGCCAGAATTGTCGCTTCGCCGGCGCCGCCCACCAGGCGTTCCAGATCCGCTCTTACGGTTACTCTTGCTTTTACAAGAAGTTCAATACCATCCTTTGCCACAGCCGATACATTGGTGGTTTCGATGACCTTGGGATTTACGCTCATTTTTACAGCTTCCAGGACGTCACGGCCTGCCAGGTCGATAGCCGCCGCCTTTTCAAAAGGAAGCTCTATGCCCGCCCTTTCCGATGCAATCAATGCATTAACCACATTGTCCACGTTGCCGCCTGCCAGATAATGGGCTTCCAGCTGGTTTACTCCCAGATTCATACCTGCCTTTCTGGCCTTAATCAGAGGAAGCACGATACGGGACGGAACCACACGCCGCAGCTTCATACCGATAAGGTTGAAAATGCTGATTTTTACGTTAGCAGCCAGTGAAGAAATCCACAGGCCTATGGGAACAAAGATGAAAAATAAAACGATAAGCAGGCCAAGAATGCCAATTAATGTGATAACTACTATATTACTCATTATGATACCCCCTGACTATGGTTGTTTTTAGTTTTTAGTTCCTTCAGTTACAGTTGTTCTGCGATTCCTCCGAAACCGTTGCTTCTAAGAGTTCAGATCCATGGAACAGGCATGGTCTTCATAAAAAACAGAACCAGAAGAAGGCCAAGTACGCCGACTAATGTTATAACAATTGTATTGCTCATTATAATATCTCCTGCCTATTTTTATGCAGCCGTTCACTGCCTTCACAGTTACTGTTGTTTTACGATCAGTTTGGAGCCGTTTACTTTTATGATTTCCAGGGAAGCGCCCTTTGATATATATTTCCCTTCGGAAATTACATCAAAATTGACACCTTCAAAGTTACCCACGCCGGTAGGCCTCAGATCCGTTTCCGCAATCCCTTTTTTACCCAGCAGGTAATCCAGGTCCACGGAGCTGATATAGCCTTCATCCTTCTTCTGCTCTTCCTCCAGGATGATGGGCGAGTGTATCTTCCCCTTTGACAGCATCCACAGGATAATGGCCATCATGATGGCCAGCAGCGCCAGCACTATGACTGTGATGAACGCGCCCTCCTCAATGGTATCCGCCGTCAGGAAAAGTCCGATTACCAGACAGGCTATGCCGCTGATTCCCGGCGCCCCGAAACCCGGAACCACCATTTCAACAGCGATGAGGATAAATCCCGCAATAAACAGGATAATTCCCACTATCATCAATGTATCCATTCCTGTATCCTCCTTTCCCGGTACACGTCTTTTTCGTCTGCCTTAACTGTAAGCTCATGTACCAGCTTTATGAATCTGATTATAAACTGCATTTAGTTAAAAAAAAGCCATAATCCGCAACTTATACATAATCAAAGCTGTAATGTCATAAAAATCAATCCAATTGCGTTTACCCTGCCGTCCCGGACGACCCGGCGGCTACCGGGGGAGCCGCACCTCAAAGCAGGTCTCCTTTTCATCAGAGGTCAGGCTGATGGTGCCCCTGATATCCTTTACGATTTCCGAAACAATGGTGAGGCCGGTGCCGTGCCCTTCCTCTCTTTTCGTGGAAAAGCCCTGGTGGAAAATGAGCGGCTGCCTGTCCGCAGGGATGGCCGGCCCATTGTTGCATATGCGGAAAATATACATCTCCTTTTCCTGACGGATTTCCACGGTCAGCTTTCTGTCCTTCTCCCTTTCTCCCAGCGCAGTAATCGCATTATCGATGAGGTTTGCAAGGATTTTACACAGCTCCCATGGCTCCAGGGGGATTTCCTTGAGAGGAGTGCCCACCTCCACCACCATATCGATCCCGTTCTTTTCTGCGGACTCCATTTTCGCCTGAAGAAGGGCATTGACAGCGGGCTGGGAGGTTTTCATGGCCTTAGTCACCCTGCTGATATCCCTGAATACCGGCTCCATATACTCCCTGGCATCCTCATACTCTCCCAGCTGGAGCAGGCCGTAAATCACCTGCAGATGGTTCAGATAATCGTGCCGCTGGGCGCGCAGCTTCAGATTGAGATTCTCCAGATTTTTCATGCTTTCCCGATAGCTGTCGTCCTGGTAACGGCTGGCCGCATACAGACCGAGCAGGGTAAGCAGGCTGCTTAACAGCAGGATTCCTATGGTCAGGTAAACTGCCGGGTTCACCCTGCCCAGCACATGGGTGCCTATGACAAGCCAGAGCAAAATGGCGGCGATAAACTGCAGGCCGTTGATGATTAAAAGCGCTTTTACCGTTTTCTTAATATTCATAACCTTCCGGCTCCTGTCTGTTTGGATTTTACAAAAATCAGTGGATTCTGGCCAGATATTCCTTTGACAGAATCTTCTTTATATTCAGTGCAAAAAGGATACAAGCGGTGGCTGCGGAAATAATGTCGGATACAGGCTCCGCATAATAAATTCCCATAACGCCGAAAAACCGGGGCAAAACCAGGGCCAGCGGCACCAGCAGGATCACCTTCCGGAACATGGCGATAAACAGGGATATTTTGGCCTGTCCAAGTGCCAGGAAGGTGGGCTGGATCCCGTTCTGCAGCCCGAAAAACAGCATCCCGAAAAGAAATATGGGCATCACCCGGCTTACCAGGCCGATCAGCTCCTCATCATTGGTAAAAAGAGAGGCATAAAGAGCCGGAAAGCACATGGCCGTCATATTAGCCACAAAGGATATGGTGAAGCTGACCGCAATCATGCTGCGGTACAGTTTTTTTACCCGATCGAACTTACCCGCGCCGTAATTGTAGCTGATAATGGGCTGCACACCCTGGGTGAAGCCGGTAAGAGGCGCCGAAAACAGCTGAAGGACACTCTGCATGATGGTGAGGGAACCCACATACAAATCCCCTCCATACATCTGCAGCCCCCTGTTAAGCACGATACTGATCAGGCTCTCCGTGGCACGCATGATAAAAGGTGAAATTCCCAGAGAGCAAATCTGTCCCATAATCCGGAAATCCGGCCTGATATTACAAAAAGACAGACGCAGGAAGGATTTTTTCCCCATAAGAAAGTTCACATTCCAGGCGGCGCTGACCGCCTGGGAAAGCACCGTGGCAATCGCCGCGCCCTTTACGCCCCAGCCGAAAACAAAAATAAACAACGGATCCAGGGCAATATTGACCACCGCCCCGATAACAATAGAAATCATGGCAATCCGGGAGCGCCCCTGGGATATGATAAAAGGATTCAGCCCCAACGCCAGCTCTACAAACAGTGTGCCAAGAAGATAAATGGACATATAATCCAGAGAATACCCGATAGTGGCGTCAGACGCGCCGAACATATAAAGGAACGGCTTCTGAAACAGATAGAAAACAGCCATCAAAACAATTGTAAAAATAACCAGAAGACAGGCTCCGCTCCCCAGTATTTTTTCCGCATGCTTCCTGTCCCCCTTTCCCATCCAGATAGCCGCCAGCGGCGCTCCCCCCATACCAACAAAGGCGGAAAAAGCCGAAATCAGCGTAATAATAGGAAAAGTGATACCCACCCCCGTAAGCGCCGCAGCACCCACACCGGGAATGTGTCCTATGTAAATCCGATCCACGATATTATAAAGAATATTGATTATCTGCGCAATAATAGACGGAACCGCCATACTCACCATAAGCCTGCCAATCCGTTCCGTTCCCATCCGCGACTCATTTACACCTGCACTCATACATATCCTCCTGAAGCAAAAATTCTTTTCTGCATATAAGTATAACACGAAGTGGGGTGGTGGAGAGAAAAAAGTGGTGCGGGGGCGGGGGGTGTTT
>NZ_KE992695.1:42700-49771 GCF_000466465.2 Clostridium sp. KLE 1755 | reverse complement strand
CGCGGGACCGTAAGCGCATGCTGCCAGCCGCTTTCTATCGTGGGATTTACATATTCCTCCTCAACATCCGGCAGGCCGGCCCAGGCGATCAGCAGGGTCCTGCCGCTTTCATCCGTAAAGGTCTGAGGAGCGTAAAAATCAAACCCCTTGTCCCATTCCCGGAAATCCTCCAGCCGGCAGCCCGCCCGGAAATCTCCGTTTACCTGAAAATAACCTGCCGTATAGACATTCTGGAATTCGTGTTCATCCCTGGGAAGCCCCTGGGGGGAAAGGGAGAGGAACCATTTTCCCCCTGTGCAAAACAAATCAGGGCATTCCCACATATAGCCGAACTTCATGGGCACGGTCAGCTCCCGGCAAAATCGCCAGTTTTCCAAATCACAGCTTTCATAGAGCAGCACCGCCCCGCAGTCATTTTTCTTCCTGCCCCCCAGAACCATATAGTATCTGTCTTCCAGGGCAAATACCTTGGGGTCGCGGATGTGCAGGGTATAGTCCGCCGGATAATCCCTGTTCGTGAGCAGCAGCTTTTTATCCCCGAAGGTCCTGCCGTCCCGGCTTTCCACCAGCACCGTGTTAGCCTCCCGTCCCTGGGTGACATAGTCAAAGTCTCCCGGAAGCTTCACATTTCCTGTGTAAAACAGGTACATGATCCCATCCTTTATAAGACAGCTTCCGGAATAAACGCCGCTTCTGTCAAACTGCTCATCCGGGGCCAGGGGAACGCCCGCATATTCCCAGTCCGTCAGGTTCCGGCTGGTGTAATGCCCCCAGAACTTTTCCCCGCCGCAGGGGTCAAAGGGCGAATATTGGAAAAAAACATGGTAGACACCGTTCATCTGGCACAGGCCGTTAGGGTCATTCAGCCATCCTGCGGGCGGCATAAGATGGAACCTCAGACGCCAGGGGTCTTTCTGCACCCCTTCCTGCGCCGCCGCTTCCGCCTCCCTGATTTTGCGGATCATCTGCAGTCCTGCTTCGTTCATGGCCGCTGCTCCTCCTCTTTTTGTCTGGCACACTGTTTACTTTACACAGGAGAGCACCGGTTCCCCGGCCTTTACAGAGCCGGCCGCCTGCGTATTTACCTGTGCATAATCTCCGGTGTTCGTCACGATAACGGGGGTTGTTATATCATAGCCTTCCCCAAGAATTCCTTCCCGGTCAAACTCTATCAGCAGATCTCCCTTTTTCACATCGGAGCCGTCCTGTACATGGGCGGTAAAATATTTTCCTTCCAGCTTTACGGTATCCATGCCGATATGAATCAGGATTTCCGTACCGTCCGTGCCCAGCAGTCCCACCGCATGGCCCGTAGGGAAAATGGTCTGCACCGTCCCGTCAAAGGGAGCGTATACCTTCCCTTCCGAGGGTATTATAGCCATACCGTTTCCAAGCACGCCGCTGGCAAAGGTTTCGTCCTTTACCTGGCTGAGCGCAATGGCTTCACCGCTAACCGGACTGTATACCGTTGTATCGCTGCCGGATTTTTCAGCTGTCTGACCGGAAACAGGTGCTGCAGGTCCGGAAACAGGTGCCGGCCCGGAAACAGTCGCCGCCGCTGCGGAATCAGACGCATTCCTGACCGCCGCAGGCTCTTCCTTATAAAGCGCCCAGGAAAGGATAAAGGCTATCACTGCGGATACGGCAATAATCATAGTATACTGCAGTGTGTAATCCGTGGTAATCAGATAACCGAACAGTCCCGTCACACCGTATGCGGAAGCGCCGATTCCTGTCCAGCCCGCGATAAGGGCGCCGCAGGCGCCGCCGATACAGCCGGCCACAAAGGGCTTCATGAAACGGATATTTACACCGAAAATAGCAGGCTCGGTGATTCCCAGGAAAGCGGACAGGGAAGCCGGAAGCGCCATGGATTTCGTCTTTTTGTTTTTTGTCTTTAAGGCAAGGGCGAGGGCGGCGGCTCCCTGTGCCACGTTGGCTGCCGTGGCGATGGGCATCCAGGTATTCAGGCCTGTCCCGCTCAGAAGTCCGGCCTCCAGCGCATTGTACATATGGTGCACGCCGGCCACTACCGTAGGCGCATAGGCAGCCCCGCAGACAGCGGCGCCGATGCCGAAGGGCAGGGTAATCAGGAACTGCATGCCGGAGAGGACGCCATTTTCAATCCAGGAAAATACGGGGCCGATGATTGTCAGCGTCAGGTAGCCGGTCACAAGTACGGTTACGAGAGGCGTTACGAAAAGATCCAGGATTTCAGGCACGATTTTATGCAGCTTCTTCTCCAGCATGCACATGATCCAGACGGCGATTACCACGGGAATTACATGTCCCTGGTAGCCCACCAGGTTGATCTGGTACAGCCCGAACCAGGCATCCGCTGTTGGGATGGATTCCGCGCCGGCCACGCTCCAGGCATTGAGCAGATCCGGATGAATCATAATCATGCCCACTACTGCGCCCAGAAACAGATTTCCGCCGAAAACCCGCGCCGCACTGATGGCGATGAGCACAGGCAGGAACACGAAAGCGGCATTGCTGAACAGATGCAGGATGGTATAAGTGCCGGACTGGGCCATGGCCGGATAAATCTTGCAGAGGCCTTCCAGAAGTCCCATTAAAAGGCCGCTTGCCACGATGGCCGGAATGATGGGTACAAATACGTCCCCCAGCGTTTTCACAGCGCGTTTCCAGAAGCTGGTCCTGGCGGAGGCGGCCTGCTTCACCTCTTCCTTGGTGGCAGCGCCGATTCCCGCAATCTGCAGGAATTCGTCATATACCTTGTTAACCGTGCCGGTCCCGAAAATAATCTGGAGCTGGCCGGAGGCAAAGAACACGCCCTTTACTCCCTCAATATTTTCCACCGCATCCTTATCGCATTTGTCATTGTCCGCTATTACCAGCCGCAGCCTGGTGGCGCAGTGCGCCGCACTGATAATATTCTCTTTGCCGCCGATGCTCTCATATACATCCTGCGCTGCTTTCCTGTAATCCATAACACCCTCTCCTTTTCACATTATAAGGAATCATTCTCATATAAATCGTTACTATTATGCCTAAAATAGCTAGTACAATGTGAATATTTTATATGGAATCGTTCTCACATCTTGTCTTTATTATAACCTGCTGATGAGTACTTGTAAATTCATAATTCCACCAAAATAGTATCCCTGCTTCTGTTGAAATTACACAAAAAAACTGCGGAAAGATCATTTTCTGTTTTTCCCGCAGCTTTGTATTTCTGTATTTATTTCTGTATTTATTTTTGTTTCTATTACTGTTCTTCTGTTTTATATTACCGCTGCCTCGTGGTTCCTCTTTCCTCCACGCGGTAGCCCATTTTAATCTGTTTTCTTGCCTCATTCCCGTCCAGCAGCTCCAGGAGCAGCCTGGCGGCTTCCTTACCGCTGGTCTTATAATAGAAATGAACACTTGTCAGCTTAGGGCTGACGATGCGGCCGGACACCGTGTCCCCCACGCCTGCCAGCGCCACTTCTTCCGGGATCTGCCTTCCCGCCTCCTGAAGCCTGGCCAGCGCGCCCAGGGCAATACTGTCCGTGGCGCAGAAAACAGCGTCCGCACCGGGGCACAGAGCAAGCAGCTGATCCATCGCCCGATAGCCGTCCTCCACGGAAAAGCCGGTTTCCAGGAAACTGACCGCGTCTTCCGCTATCCCTGCATCCCCCGCCGCCTCCAGAAAGCCTTTCCTCCGGCCCGCGCCCACGGCCTCATCCTGCTGCGTCACGCCAATACAGCCGATTTTTCCGGCCCCCCGCAGCAGGAGCCGCGACACATCCCGCGCCGCCAGGCAGTCGTCCTGGTAAACGCAGGAATATCCGTCCAGCCTCTGCCCCAGCAGGACAACCGGCACCTGCAGCGCCTTCAGCGCCCGTTTATGCTCCCGGGTAATGATTGTGGCAATCAGTATAATGCCGTCCACATGGTTCTCCGAAAACAGCCGCAGGTATTCCAGCTCTTCCTTTTCCCGGTTCTCCGTATTGGCAAGCAGCAGCTGGTAGCCCGCTTCCTTCAGCACCACGCTGATCCCCGCCACCATCCTGCTGATGGAATCGGAATTGATTTTGGGAAGGATGACGCCGATCAGCCTCGTCTTTTTGGTGCGCAGCGTCTGGGCCTGCGTGGAGGGCTTGTAACCCGTCCGGTCAATCACCTCCTGAATGCGCTCTTTTTTTTCATCGCTGACGTAGCCGTTATTCAGGTAGCGTGATACCGTGGCCCTGGAAACCCCCGCCAGCTTTGCAATTTCATTGATATTCATGGAACCCCTCCATCCGAAACAGACGTAACCCCATTATTTCTTCTCCTGGCCAAGAGCCTTTTTGTAGCTGTTGAACGTGTCAATAAAGGCCTTGACCGCCGCCAGATCCTTATCGTCCATCTGCTCAATATCAGCGATGACTCTCCTCTGGACAGGCGACAGCGATGCATTCCTGCCCTTCCTGCTCATTTTGGGTTCCTTGCCGTCCAATATCCAGCCTGCGGAATATCCGTATCTTTCTTCTATCAGCGTGGCCGTGGAATGAGACACTCCGCTTTCATCTCTCAGAAGCTTGGAAATATAACTCTCCGTGACCTGAATGCTCTGCGCGAATTCCTTCTGCTTCAGGCCGTTCTCTGAAATAATAAGCCGGATTCTGTCTGATAATTTCATAAAATCACCTCGTTGTGCCTATCATAGCAAGAAAGCTGTAGTGAGTCAATCTAAATGCGTTGACAATGTAGTCATTCAATGCTATTATGTACTCATTCAAGTATGCAGTGGAGGGGTTCAACATGAAAGCTAATGATTACAAAGATGAAATCATCCGTTTCATCATAGATTCATCCGAAGAAGACAGCCTTATTATCGCTGCCTTTGTGGCGGGCCTGCGCTCCCGGAATGGCAGAAACGCTTCCTCCCCTGCCGAACAGGATACCCGGGACGGCAATAACGGGAAACCACAGGGGAACCGTTCCGCTTAGTAACGCGGAATGCTGCCGCCAGGCAAACAAGGAAGCAAAAAACAACAGAATACCGGAAGGGAGACAATTGTATGAAAAGGGATGGGAAAATATTGCCTGGGAACAGGAAGAAGGAGCTGTGGAAAGGAATCCGGCGGAACTACTGCCTGTATCTCTTTCTGCTTCCGGCAGTGGTGTTTATCGGGGTTTTCTGCTATGCACCCATGTACGGGGTACTGATGGCATTTCAGGATTATTCTCCGGGAAAGGGCATTCTGGGCAGCCCATGGGTAGGGCTGAAATGGTTCCGCACCTTCTTTGAACTGCCCCGTTTCTGGCAGATTGTTAAAAATACGCTGGTAATCAGCCTTTATTCCCTGGTGGTTGGTTTCCCCATTCCCATCTTCCTGGCCCTGATGATAAACAGCGTTAAGGGCACCCGTTTTAAGAAGCTGACGCAGACGGTCACCTATATGCCGCACTTTATTTCCACTGTCATCCTGGTGGGCATGATGTCCGTCTTTCTTTCTCCCAGATCCGGGTTTTTGAACCATCTCATCGCTATGCTGGGCGGCCCGGACGACCTGCATTACATGGGAAATGCAGCCGTCTTTCCCCATCTTTATGTATGGTCCGGCATCTGGCAGAATATGGGCTGGAGCTCCATCATTTATCTGGCGGCTCTTTCCGGCGTGGACCAGGAGCTCCATGAGGCGGCCATGGTGGACGGCGCCAGCAAGCTGAAGCGGATAATCCATATCGATCTGCCGGCAATCATCCCCACCATGGTTATCCTGCTGATCATGAACGCGGGAAGCATTATGAGCGTGGGCTATGAGAAGGTATACCTGATGCAGAACGATCTGAACGTGACCACGGCGGAGGTCATCTCCACCTATGTTTACAAAATCGGCCTGAAGCAGCAGCAATACAGCTATTCCGCGGCAATCGGCCTTTTTAATAACCTGATAAACTTTATTCTGCTGGTTGTGGTGAACAAGCTGTCCAAAAAGCTTTCCGGCTCCAGCTTATGGTAACACAAGGAGGGAGGAACCTGTAATGCACACACACAAAACGGTAACCGGTAAGAAAAAACTCCGTTTTACCCAGGATACGGTCTTCGATATCATTGTAGCCGCCATTCTGTCAATCATTATTCTCATTATGGCCTATCCCATTTATTTCGTACTGATGGCCTCTTTTTCAGATCCTTCTTATGTAAATAACGGGTCGATGCTCCTGTGGCCCAAGGGCTTCACCTTGCTCGGCTATCAGAAAGTATTTGAGGATTCCCGTATCTGGACAGGCTATGGGAACACTCTGATTTATACCATCGGAGGTACGGCGCTGGGCACCTTTTTTACCATGATGGCCGGTTATGCCCTTTCCAGGAGGGATCTCCCCTTCCGCAACCTGCTCATGGCATATTTTGTATTCACCATGTATTTCGGCGGCGGCCTGATTCCCTTTTATATGGTAATTAAAAAGCTGCAGCTGACTAATACCAGAACGCTTATGATTATTCTCGGCGCTGTGGGCGTATACAATATCATCATTACCCGTTCCTTTATGGAAAACAATATCCCGGAGGAGCTGCGGGACGCCGCCCGCGTGGACGGCTGCGGCAACGGACGCTTCTTTTTCAAAATAGCGCTTCCGCTCTCCAAGGCGATTATGGCTGTCCTGGTACTTTACCTGGCCGTTTCCTATTGGGATTCCTATTTCAATCCCATGATTTTCCTTACTGACAGAAGCAAATACCCGCTGGCGCTGTATCTGCGTGAAATCCTGCTGACCGCCGCCACCGGGGCCGCCAACTCCATGACAACGGATGCGGAGGCGGCCAGAAAGCTGCAGACCATGGTGCAGGTGATCAAATACGGCGTTATCGTCGTTTCCACCCTGCCGATCCTCTGCGTATACCCTTTCCTTCAGAAATATTTTGTAAAAGGGGTAATGATCGGTTCCATCAAAGGCTGATATCAATGGAAAGCGTTCCATGATGATAAACAATAATAAGGAGGCAGAGAATGAAAAAGAAACTGATTGCACTACTGCTGGCGGCAGTACTCACCGCCATGACAGGCTGCGGAGGGCAGAACGCCGCTTCCGGCGATGCGGCGCAGGCTCCTGGGGATACGGCGGGGGGGC
>NZ_KE992695.1:0-42600 GCF_000466465.2 Clostridium sp. KLE 1755 | reverse complement strand
CGGGTGCGCAGACGGAAGCCGGCGAGCCGGCCCCGACGGACAGCAAGGAGAAAACCACCTTCAAAATCGCAGTGCTCCTTCATCCGCTGACAAAGGATGAGGACTTTAACAACAAGGAGGTTTTCAAACAGGCGGAGGAGGCTACCGGCGTCCATATTGAATGGCTTCCCATTTCCGCAGCGGATGCGGAGGATAAGGTAAATATCATGCTTGCCTCCGACCTGCCGGATGCGTTTTTCGGCCTGGTAGGCGAGGGACAGATCGCAAACAACATGGATTCCTTCGCCAACCTGGCGGAAAACGATCTGCTCAAGACCTATGCGCCTCATGTGGCCGCGGACTATGAAACCATCAACGGCGGATTCGATCTGGTAACCTGGCCGGACGGCTCCATCCGCTCTCTCATGACCGGACGGCAGACAAGCTACGAAAACGACGGCGAAGGCATAATGTTCATCAACAAAGCCTGGCTGGATAAAGCCGGGAAGGAAATTCCCACTACAACAGAGGAGTTCCTGGATGTGCTCAGGGCTTTCCGGGACGGCGATATGAACGGCAACGGGGACACCACGGACGAAATCCCCCTGGAGCCGTCCCAGAGCGACTGGTGCTCCAAGATTATGAACCTTGCCAATCCCTGGGGAATCGCAGGCACGGATTCCAGTGATGAAGCCGCCTTTAAAATGGTAAAGGACGGAAAGGTTGTGGGGACCGCAGACACAGAGGAATTCAGGAGCTTTCTCGAGTTTGCCCACCAGCTTGTAGAGGAAGGGCTGCTGGATATGGAATCCTTTTCCCAGACCTCCGAGCAGTATCACGCCAAGCTCAGCGAGGGCGTAGCAGGCTGCTACTGGGCCTGGAATCCTTATGGGGATCAGAGCGAAACGGCAGCGGCCGATTATGTGGTAGTTCCTGCCCTTCAGGCGCCTGACGGACCCGGCTATGTAAAAACCGGCTCTCAGGATAAATTCGCCGCCAACCGCACCGGCTTTGCCATTACCAGCGCCTGCAAGGACGTTCCCCAGCTGCTGGAATGGTGGGATTATTTATCAAGCAGTACAGACATGAAATATACCTCCCGTTTCGGTCCTAAGGGCGAGGCCTGGGACATGGACGAAAACGGCACAGTTTTCGAAAAGCTGCCCGAAAGCCTGACGGACGATTTCACGATTGAAAACTATAAATACACCTATGGCATGGTGGATTACGGCCCCCTGATCCGTAAGGACGAAAATGCAGAGGTGCTGGAGGACGTAGCCTGGACCTCCTGGTACCGCATCGAATGCGTGAAGGAAGTGCATGATTACTGCCTCCCTGCAGAAAACCAGCTGCCCATCCGCTTCGTAGATCCTGCCAAGACCAATGAACGGACCTTTATTGAAACGGAGCTTCTGGCCTATATCCGTAATTATATCGCTACAAGTATCCTGGAGGGAATCGACGACAGCTCCTGGAATGCACATCTGGAGCAGCTGAAGGCGCTGCAATATGACGCGTGGCTGCAGTGGTATCAGGATTATCTGGATGGGAAGTTCTGATACAGGCCTGCTTTTCCACAAGCGATCAGCTGATTTATAAGTATTATGTTAATCATACCTGTAGTCAATCCCAACTTCTCCGGCAAAAAGGCTGCCGTACCCAGTAATTTAAGTTTAATGAAAAATCACTTGTACGGCAGTCTTTTTACAGCTGGTTCAATATTCTGTTATTTCTGTTTATATTGCGGATACAGGATTCCTTCAGACACTCGGACAGCATTTCCGCCACATCCTTCATATCTGATACACTATTCTCCCCATATAAATCTGTAAGGCATTTCCGGTTCGCATCGCTTACCTCTCTGACCCAGTCCTCCCGCAGACCTGAAGCGCCCGCCAGAGCGCCGCCAAGCTGTCCAGTCAAAGATGCAATGGAATCGCAGTCCCTGCCGAAATTAGCCGCTGCAATCAGCGCCCTGTTAATATCCTCTCCGCATAATGACCACAAAGCGAAGGCCACCGGTACATATTCCCTGCCATTCGCACTGAAATAACGATCCTTTCTCCAGATCCCCTTTGGCTGTGGATAGGTGTAGTCCAATAGTTTATCGTAGAAACGTTCGGTAAAATCAAATTCATCCTTACATTTTCCGGCAAGATCCATAGTCAGTGTAAAAGCACGGCGTACGATATCCGTCCCATACTTGTCCACATCCGCAAGTACAGAATCCAAATCCGCATTTTCCTTCAACGCACTGGCTATTGCACAGGCGAAGGCTGCCCCAAATTCTCTGTTTTCGCCATTACTGTTCACCATAGCCAGACACATTCCATCCTGAAAGGCCTGCTCCGGATCCTGGGCATTTATAATGCCCACAGGTGCAATTCCCATAGCTGCACAACCGCAGCCAATTCCTCCCACCCCCGCATCCCAGGGACTGATTCCTTCCCTAAGCCTCATTTTTACCAGCTTTTCATTCACCCAAAAGCAAGATTCATCCAGCTTTTCCAGGATCACCTCCGCAAAATCCGCAGCCGTAATCCTTCCTCTTTTTTTCAGTATCTGATATGCAATATAGCTTCCCAGAGTAGTGTCATCCGTCCAGAACCCTTTTCTTTCAGAACTCCCATAATAGCCATCTGCCACCAGCTGATTAAGCGTACCATATTTTTCCCTGATTTCCCAATACATCATTCCTTCGGTTGCCCTGCCAAGTGCATCCCCCACGGCTCCCGCCATCAGACAGCCATATATCTTCTCTTTTAATACCGCCATAAAATTACCCTTCTTTATATATAATCTCCGCCTGCCTGCGGAATCTTTTTTCCAGTTCATCTATATCCAGATATCTGGGACAGCTTCTGAAATAGCACTCAACCCTGTTTTGGAATGGTTCATACCAGTGAGAGGGCAAATTCTTCTTACCGATAATCGCACCCACAATACTGCCTGCTGTGGCTCCTGTACAGTCATTGTCAAATCCCATGGCTACGGTTTCCCCAATCACTCTGGTAAAATCCGTTCCTCCAATTAGGATTCCAAATATGACATAAAGCGCATTATTTATTGCATGCCCTTCAAACATACCCTCATATCTGGAGGTAACCGCCTCTACAGCATCTTTATAACTGTGTATGGAGGGCGCAATAGAGAATGCCCATTTTACAGCCTCTGCAAATAGACTTTCGGCCGGAATTTCCCCCAGGGCTATTTCTAGGGCCTCTCTGGGATCATTTACCACAAACGCGGCAGATACTGCAGCCGCCATAAACATCTCGCCATAAACCCCGTTTCTTCTGTGGTTCGCAGAGGCATCACGATACGCCAGCTGTGCTGCTTTTTCCGGCCATCCCGGCGCTGCATATCCCCAGGCATCCGCACGTGTCCATGCGGCTACGGACTGCACATTAGGATTCTGAAAATATCCGGCTCTCCCAGCATCCATTCCGGACCGATAATTATTGATAAACTTCCGTTCACCCCAAAAAAGCCCCCAGCTTCCGTTCTTTCCATGGATCTCTATTTCATCGTTCCATAGTTGCGCCATCTGTTCATGGGTAAAATGCGTTCCAAATTTTTCCAGTGTAAGAAGGCCAATTAGAGTATATGCCGTATCATCATCTACCGGAATCGCAACCATATTCCCTTTAGTCAGATTGGTAGCATTTCCCGTGATATATCTGGGAGCCTCCGGATTTTTTACCTCACTCCAGTAATTTGTCAGTGGAAAGGTATCTCCAAAATGTTCCGCCCAGACACGCATATTTTCAACGGACTGGAACTCCAGCCCTGCTCCTAGTGTGCATCCGGCTCCCCGCCCAAGGAAGGAACCAAGAAAACGCTCCCTATAATCATCAGGAATATTTCCGCACAGTCTACGCGGCCCTTTCGGTCTCTGTGCCCGGATTTCTTCCAGTTTCTCCGGTTCCTGGGGATCTTCCTTGGGATTTTCCAAAAGATCATTGAACTTTCCTATAATAGACCTGATAGATTCCTCAAATTCATTCAGGTATTGTCTTGCCTCGTCATTGTAGCCGAATTCTGCTGCAAGCAGGGAATACCTTCTGATGTCATCTACTTTTTCAGTAAATTCCATTGGTTCCAGTATCTGACTGGGATACTGGGGATAATTAATTTCTTCAATCCTCATGCGTTCTCCTATCTGAGCTGCCAGCTCTTCCAACATGATGTTAAATATAAAATAACCTAAAATTTCATTCCTGTAAAAGTGATTCCTTCTATTAACTGCTTTTGTCCCGCTATAAAAATAATAATGGAAGGCATGACAATGATTGCAGTTGCTGCCATGAGCATTCCCCAGTCAACCTTATATTCGCTTTTAAACAAACACAGGCCAACGGCCACTGTATATTTTTCCGGATCATTCACATAGATGAGCGGCCCCAGAAAATCATTCCAACAGTTAAGGAAGCAGAAAATAAATACTACTGCAAGTATTGGACGAATCAGAGGAACAATAATCTGAAATAAAATCCTCATATAACCAGCACCGTCAATTCTTGCCGATTCATCCAGATCCTTGGGCAGCGACATAATAAATTGGCGGATAAGAAAAATAAAGAAAGCCCCTCCGCCTAAATAGGCTGGAATAATTAGGGGAACATATGTATTTACAAACCCCAGCTTGCTCCATCCCAGATAAATGGGAATCAGGGTTATGGCATAGGGCATTATCATGCTTCCGATAATCAGGGAAAACCAGAAATTTTTCAGTGGAAATTCCAGCCGTCCAAAGGCATATGCCGCAAGGCAGGATGTCAGCATAGTACCCAGCAGTACCAACAGAAAAATTTTCAGTGTGTTTAGTGTGTAAAGCAAAAATGGCTGTCTGCTTAGCGCATCAGTATAATTCTGCCACCGGAACTCAGAAGGCCAATACTTTAACGGCCATACAAACATCTGCGTATCCGACATCAGGGAACTTCTAACGAGCCAATATATCGGAAACGCTACCACAACTGCGAAACAGGCTACTGCCAGAAACACCAGTATATTAAAGAATACTTGTTTTTTAGATTTCCCCATCCTTATTCCCCTCCGTAATAAACCCACTTTTTTGAAGTAACAAACACAATTGCAGTTATAATGGAAATCACTACAAAAAATACTACGGCAATTGCTGATGCATAACCGAAATTATTTCTTGTAAATGCCTCCCTTACAAGATAATAAACGGTAAAAAGAGTGGCATTATTGGGTCCGCCCTGGGTAATGGCATAAACCGGAATAAAATTCTGCAAATGGTTAATCATTCCCATAAGAAAATTAAAAAAAATGGTAGGGGTAACCATCGGGATTGTAACATAAATCAGCTTATGAAAAGCATTACCGCCATCAATAGCCACTGCTTCTACCAGCGACTGGGGTACGCCCTGCAGCCCCGCCAAAAAAATGATAATGTAATTCCCAGAAACCCAGACTGCCATTATCCACAGTGAAACTATTGCTGTTTTCTCTCCATAAATCCACAGGGACTTTCCCGCTCCAAATAAACTGGTAAAGGAATTCATTAAACCGAAATCTGCATTATAAATCCATGACCACAATATGGTAACACCAATGGCAGGCATTACATAGGGCAGAAAAAATATGGAACGAAACAGCGTTTTTCCACGAATATTTGTATTTAGCATGAGCGCCAGTACAAAGGCGTATACCAGACTGAATAAAATAGCACCCACTGCATATTTAACGGTTACAAACAATGAGCGATACATATAAACATCCGTAAATATTTTTTTATAGTTCTCAAGGCCAATCCATTTCGGTGAAGAAATGGCGGTCCATCGTGTCATACTGATATAGATTACATAGCAGATGGGAACAATCATCAGCGCAATTACGCCGATTATTGCAGGTAGTGCACAGGCATAGCCCACAAGATATTCCCTGTGTTTCATTTTACTGACTTTTTTCTTTCCTGTTTTTTTCATAGCAATCTCCATTCCGCCGATATACAGGCAGTACTTAATTTTCCCCGGGAGCAGCACGGAATGCTACTCCCATCTCTGTCTGTTATTAATTGATCTGATTGCTCTCAAAAATAGGTTCTACAACAGGCATAATCCTATCTTTTATAACCTCCTGGGCCGTTGCTGTCCCTTCCCATACAGGAGCTATTTCATCTTCAAATATTTCAGAAATTTTACCCATTACCAGATTATGTGCGAACATTGTCTGAACTGTATGATTCAGGGAATAATCGCAAAAATCAATCATTTCCTCAATATCAGGATGCCTGCCGTTATCTGCCCATTCCCGTATCATTTCCTCCGAGGAATAATACTTCTCTTCCGTGGGAAGCATCAGGCCGGATTTAATTACAACCATATGGTTTTCATCCGCTGAAAACCATTTGCAGAACTCAGCGGCTTCATCAAAATGCTTAGTGTCAGATGATACTACCAGTGTAGGCCCATTATTTACACTTGCAGGCACCTTCATAGTCGGGAGCACGCCAATACCGTAATTTAATTCTCCTTTTTCTGCCGCAACGCCGACTGTTGTTCCCATTATCCAGGTTCCTGTAACCACCATGGCAATCTGATTGCTGGCCAGCAGAATATCCTCAGAGGAAAGCTCACTTGCAACTCCAGGCGAAGGCATTACATGATATACATTAATCAAATCTGCTATCTTCTGAATCGCCTCAATGGACTCATCTCTGCCTAAAAGCAGTTCTTTGCCATCTTCACTTACAAAACCGCCTCCATTTCCTGTCATCCAGCCATGCAGCTGCCAGGCGGCATTGGAAATATAACAACCATAAGAAACGATATTTTCAGGATCAAATCCCGCATCATTTGGTGTATTTCCGTTTTGGTCAAAGGTGAGTGTCTTGGCTACCTCTACGAACTTATCCCAGCTCCAGGCATCTTCAACCTTGGATGGCGGATATTCTATCCCCTTTTCATCAAAATAATCCTTATTATAGAATAATGCTTCATTTTCTGTTGAAAACTGGTATGCCACAAATTCTCCATCATATGAATATGTGCAATAGTCAAGCTTTTTCTCATCTTCTGCATACCAGTCATCATCCATTTTTGCATATGCACCTTCTTCGTTCCAATATATCTGATAAGCCTCCGACATCTGGAACAGATCCGGCAAATCACCTGAGGCGGCCATACTTGTCAATTTGGTCAGATAGTTACTACCGTCTACTGGAAGCTGTTTAATCCTGACGTTTGGATGAGTTTCATAATATTGGGCAAATATTTCTTCATATTCAGCCTGGCTATCCACTCCTTCCCAATGCATGAATGTCAGTTCTACAATATCTTCCCCCTGCTCTTCTGCTTTATTGCTGTCCGCTGATGCTACCTCCTTACCCTCAGAATTACTTCCACATGCAGTCAGCTGAAACGTCATTGCTAGTACCAGTACAATTGCCAACAATTTTTTACTCATATAATTTCCTCCCTTAATAAACCCCTTTAAATTCCTTTTATCTTATCTCTTTTCTGTGCTTATTTTTGTTTCTTACCGCATTGACTTCCTTTCCCCCTCTCTCCGTGTGCGTACACGATTTTCTCAAAAAAAATATTTCGTCAAAAATAAGCCGCCACATTTCGTGTACGTACACGAAATGCCTATAAAAACCTTTCGGTTTTTATACTATAGTTTCCCCTTCCACAATTTCATATTCTAGCATATGCTTCTTCTTTGCCTGTGTTTTAATCACGTCAAAAAGCGTATCAAATATTATTTCTCCCATTTTTTGAACAGAATACTTAATTGTAGTAAGCCTGGGGCTGATATATCGCAGGGAATCAATATCATCATAGCCCATCAATCCGACCTTTTCCGGTACGGACACACCTTTTACCTTAAAAAAATCCAGTATCTTCAGAGCATAGGAATCACACATGCATAAACAGGCTGTTTTTACAGAATCGTCCAAGCAGGCATAAACCGTCTCCAGACGCTCCTTAGAGCTACCCTGGATTATCATAGGCTCCATGCCATAAGTCTTCATTCCGTCCAGATAACCATTCTGGCGCTGTCTCAGTGTATATGTATTCAAACATTTCTCCTCCTGTGTGGTAATATCAGGAGTTAAATATATCACCCGCTTATAATTGTGTGAAACAATATAATCCACCGCATCCTTCATAGCCTGCCGATCATTAACCCCAACAAAAGAAAAATCGCTAGATATACGGTTGTAAATCGTTACTACCGGAATATCGGTACCCTTTAAAAACTTAATATAATCCGCACCGGCACCCACAGGAAATAGAATAATCCCGTCAACCTGCCTGCTTGCCAGATATTTCAGACCTTCTTCTTCCAAGTCAAAATCCTTATGCGTGAGAATTAGATAAATAAAATATCCATTCTCCTTTGCTCTGGCTTCTATAGTATCTATCAACTGCGGAAAAAAATTATTATATAAATCAAAACAGATAATACCTATTGTTTTCGTGGAACCGGTAGCCAGGCTCCTTCCCGTATAGTTAGGAACATAATTAAGCTCCCTAGCCGCATCCATTATTCTTTTCTTAGTCTTCTCACTTATTCCAAATCTGTTATTGATAGCTCTGTCTACTGTTCCTTCGGAAACTCCGCAGTATTCAGCAATATCTCTGATTGTAGTCCTCATGAATACCCCCGGCATCTTTTTCGTGTGCGCAAACGATTATGGTCTTATTATACAACATCTCTGTCAATAATCAACCCTTTTTATTATTTATTACAGTTATCATGTAACAATTCAGACGGAGCGCAACCGATACTGCATCCAGACAAATAAATTGCCCCCACATTTCTATTCTCTACATACACATCCCAAAGCTTACCGCAAGCGCCCGGTCCACCTGTCCCAACAAAAGATTGTCCACTCTGCCTATGTATTCCTTAAGCCTTGAGCGGTCAATGGTACGCACCTGCTCCAGAAGAATGATGGAATCCTTTCTTAAACCGAATTTGGAATCCTCAAGCGGTATATGCGTGGGAAGCTTATGCTTTCCGGTCTGGCTTGTTATTGCGGCCACGATGACGGTGGGGCTGTAGCGGTTGCCCATATCATTCTGAATGACAAGAACCGGACGGATGCCTCCCTGTTCTGAGCCGATTACCGGACGTAAGTCTGCGTAATATATATCACCTTTTTGAATGCTCATTGCTGTCTCCTCCAAATAAAATACTTCGTCTGAAAATCCCTTTCTGTATCCTATTGAGGAGTGTTGCCTGTCAACCTGAGCTTTATTCATTGCTTTCAGGCGCTTTGGCAGAAAAAATTTCTTTATTCCTGTGGTCGTCTTTCCCGTTCTTTTACAGTGTCAGTCGTTTGGACAGTTACTTCTTTTCTTCCGATGATAAAACTATTTTCCCTGTCGATAATAGAATTTCTTTTCCTTGACAAACTTTTATTTTAGAATATAATTACATTTAATAAATATATTTTGGGAATTTTATTCTACAGTTAAGGAGGGTACTTATGGAAAATGAAGCCTGCCTCGCCGCTATCAGGAACCAATACAATACACTTACCAAAACCGAACGGCAGATTGCCGATTACATACTCGCGAACAGCAGCTCCGTGGTGGAAATGAGCGTGGCCGATCTGGCTGCGGCCTCTGCTGCGGCCGGTTCCGCAGTCATCCGGTTCTGTAAAACCCTAGGTTATACCGGGTTTTCCCAGTTCCGCATCACCCTGGCCATGGAGCTTGCCAGCAGGCCTGCGCCTGTCATGCCTCTTCTTACCAACAGCGATACCTCCGCAGACGCAGCGCGCAAGGTTTTTGACTCCAGCGTGCGTACTCTGCAGAATACGCTCTCCATGCTGGATTTTTCCATTGTTGAGGCCCTGGTAAATGAGATTTTACAGGCGGAACGTATCTGTATTTTTGGCGTGGGCACCTCTTCCCCCATCGCTGAGGATACCGGATACCGCTTCCTCCAGCTGGGGCTTTCCGCATCCAGCTATAAGGATATTCTCTTCATGCCTGTCGCCGCTATGAATATGAAAAAAGGAGAGCTGGCAATCGCCATCAGCCACAGCGGCCGGACACAGGCCACCCTGCAGGCGCTGCAGCTGGCAAAGGGGCAGGGAGCCGTTACCGCCGCCATTACCAGCTACCGTACAAGCCCTCTGGCCCAAACCGCAGATTATTCTCTCACCGCCTACCCTGATGACATCAATTATCCCGTGGAGGCAGTCTCCGCCAGGCTCGCCCATATCTGTATCCTGGATGCCATCGCAGTAATACTGACCCTGCGCCAGGGCGAAGAGGCGGCGGCACACTTAAGAACCCGGAATGAGATTCTGGAACGGATCAGAAAGAAGGATGAGCTATGAAAAAAGCCTCCGGCCGGCTGCTTTTCCTCGTTGCCTATTTCGCCTATGCTTCTATCTATATTGCACGCCTGAACCTGACAGTAGCATCACCTGTCATGCAGTCGGAAAAGCTCATGAATGCCGCACAAATTGGAACTATGGGAGGTATCTTTTTCCTTTTTTATTCTGCCGGCCAGCTGCTGAATGGGTATCTGGGAGATATTTTCCCGCCGAAAATCATGATAATGACCGGTCTTTTCCTGACTGCGGCTTCTAATCTGGGAATTGGCTTTCTTCCCGGTACGGCGGTTATCACTCTTCTCTGGGGAATCAACGGCTTTGCCCAATCCATGCTCTGGGGGCCATTACTGCGTACTGTCGCCAGCCACTATCCTCCCGGGCGCAAATCCTTTATCGCCTCACTGCTTGTTTCCTCCGTGGGCACGGGCAGCATTCTCGGCGTATTTCTGGCAACGGCGGCCATCTATTTCGGCAATCTGCGGTATGCTTTTATCTGGCCGGGTGCGGCCGCACTGCTTTCGTTTATTGCCGTGTTTTATCTGTTTCCCGGTGTACCGGCGCAGGCCGCAGATCAGGGGAAAAAACCCCTGGCTTCCCTGTTTTCACCTGGGCTGATCCTCCTGCTCCTTTCCGCCATGTGCCATGGCGTGCTCAAGGACAACATCACTCTGTGGGCAGCTTCCTATTTTATGGATACTTTTTCAGTGGATTTGCCCACTATGTCCTTCTTTGTATTTGCGGTTCCACTGCTGACCCTGGCAGGAAGGCTGATTTACCCGCTTATCTACCGGGCCTGTGGCGGAAACGAACACAGGGTATCCTTATTCGCACTCATTTTAGCGGCGGTCAGCCTGGTCCCTCTGTGTTATTCCGGAATTTCCCTGATAACCTCCGCCATATGCCTGAGCACCGCCTCTGCAGCGGTTTCACTGATAAATACCTCATTCCTCACCATTTACCCTATGCGCTACCAGCAATACGGCTGTGTATCCAAGGTGGTGGGGCTGATGGATTTCGCCACTTACCTGGGCGCTGGAATCAGTTCCTCTTTTTATGGCTTCTGGCTGGAGTCCCACACCTATTCCGGTATGTTTTTATCCTGGGTTTTCCTGTCTGTCCTGGCTGTTATTTTATTATTTATAGTACAAAAAAGGAGATTAACATGAACGAAAAAGTAATCCTCATATCCATTGACGGTATGCGTCCCGACGGAGCCGTTGGCTGCGGCCATCCTTTTGTACAGGAATTGATGGAAAAAAGCACTTATACTCTGCAGGGCGGCTCCGTGCTGCCACCAGTCACTCTGCCCTGCCATACTTCCATGTTTTACGGGGTCCCGCCGGAGCGTCACGGTATCCTTACCAACACCTATACCCCTCCTGTACGGCCGGTAAAAGGAATTGCCGAACAGCTGGCCGCCTCCGGGAAGGTATGCGCCGCTTTCCATAACTGGGAACCGATCCGTCACATCTGGCAGTCGGAAACCATGAAATATACCGGTTATATCAATGCCTATCAGGAGGATAATTCCGACAGCCTTCTGACCGGGATGCTTTTATCCCTTATCTCCCGGAAGCAACCGGATTTCCTCTTTCTGCATCTGGTGGAAACCGATGAAAAGGGAGGGCACGACCATGGTTGGATGTCTCCCGAATATCTGGGGCAGCTCGGCAACGCCCTTTCCTGTGCCCAGAGGATTTATCAGGCGGCTGGCAATGACTACCATATCATCATCACCGCTGATCACGGCGGCCATGACCGCAGCCATGGAGATAACTGTCCTGAGGATATGACAATTCCCATGTTTTTCTGCGGCAGGTACTTCCAGCACGGCAGGAAGCTGGAGCACGCATGCCTGCTGGATCTTGCTCCTACGATTGCCTGGCTGACCGGTGTTGCGGCTGTCAGGGAATGGGAAGGGCATATCATCCCTCACCTTTAAACCATATAAAAACAGGGGACTGCAATACAAAGGGCTGCTGCAAAATCAAACAATTTGCAGCAGCCCTGTTCTTCATGCATGCTCAGTGCTGGACATCCTGATTCTTCATCATTTCCATCAGGTTAAAGGGAGGAAGAATACTGTCAATCAGCTCATACAGAGCGTCGTCATAATGGTCGCGCACCTCACAGCTGCGGTCAAAGATCATGGTAGGCTCTTTTTCCTCCGTTACCGCATCCCACTGGGGAAGTCCGGAATGTCCCGGCCTGCCGGTCCGTGCAAAGGTCATCAGGGCCCCGAACATCCGGGCCTCCAGTTCATCGGAAACACCCTGGATGCCGCATACCTCCACCTTATCCGTATTGTGGAAAAAGAAGGGGATATCCGAACAGTGCCATGCGATTTTCTGATGCTGGATCGGGAACTCCAGGATAAAGTTGTAAAGGTAGGTCCCCGCGCCTCCCTTCGCGTGGAGCTTTGCCAGACGTTTGGAGGGCTGACGCATCACACGGTCCACATTCAGCAGATCCGTGGCATATTTTCCGGGATAGGCTTTGGCAAAGGCGGCAATCATTTCATCCGTATGTTCTCCGTAAACCTTTGCAATGATCTCCCTGGCCTCTTCCCCTGACAGCTTTGTTTTATCATAGGTTTCCGGCAGGAACGAAAACTCCCCGAATACGGAACCGATCAAAAGCGGGATCTGATATGCATGTTCACGGAAGCCGCACTCCAGCGGGCTGCCGAGATAATAATCATTTAACAGCGGGGAGCCTCCCACATAGCCGCCCTTCATGGCAATCGGCGCGCTGACCTTCGTGTAGGCTTTTGCCAGCTCATAATAAGGTATGGTTTCCAGTTTTTCCACATCCCCCTCGCCAAGCCCCAGCTCCGCGAGCAGCGCCCCAACGATCTCACGCCCGTCGCCGCGGCAGACAGGCAGTGTGGACGCATCCCCAACGCCGCTCATGATCATGCCCTTATGGAACAGGCCGTCCGCATCCGGAATCTGCATCAGGTCGGCCACCTTCATACCGCCTCCGGACTGGCCGAAAATTGTTACATTCTCAGGATCCCCGCCGAACAGGACGATATTTTTATGTATCCAGCGCAATGCCGCCACCATATCCGCATGGCCTGCATTTCCGGAGTTTTTGTACTTTTCCCCGAAGGGGGACAGATCCAGGTATCCCAGCAGATTCAGACGGTGATTGACGGAAACCACCACCACATCCCCGTCCATGCACATGTTATACCCGTCATAGGCAACCTGCTCAATGGAGGAGCCGGCAAAATATCCTCCGCCGTGCAGCCATACCACCACCGGTTTTTTCGCTTCCTTATCAAGGGACTTTGTCCAGATGTTCAGGTTCTGGCAATGCTCATCCTGAGGCCAGTAACGGTGGGGAACCATAAGCTCCGCGCCGGGAGTATCCTGGTTCATCAGCGGGCATACAAACCCGTAAGAGGTGGCGTCCTTTACGCCCTCCCAGGCTGCTTCCTCCGGCATCTGGAAACGATCCGCATATGCATAGGGCACGCCTCTGTAAATATACGCCCCTTCATAGAAAAATCCTTTCAGGCTGCCCCCGGTGGTTTCAACTACAGGTACATCGTCATAATTAAAATTTTTAGCCATTTCGTTCTCCTCCTTGTTCTTGCTGAAAAAAATGTGTGTTTCCCTGAATGACTCTTATTTTCCTTCTGTCTCCTGTTTCTGTAAATCCGCCATTACCGTCGGATAAAGCTTATCCAGCTTATAAAAATAATAGAATGCCGGAATCGCCGGCATAAACGGAATCGGCGCCGCAAGATACAGATTCTTAACCGCCGCAATGGCGGTTTCCGGCTGTACTGCCGCAAGTCCATTATATCCCGCTGCGCCGATAATAGCCAGTGCTGCGGCACCGCCGACGCCCGCACCGATTTTTGCGCCGAAGGCGCGCTGCGCTGGAGTAAAGCATGCCTTCCACACGGGCTGCGTCCCGCTTTCCGTATTTTTTGCTCAGCAAACGACAGGAAAATTTCTCATATTAAATCTGATAAGTATAATAATACCTCCTTACGCTTCCAATGTAAGTGGGTTTTTCGCCCATGATAACGAATTATATTCAATATGATTTAATTATTTATCAAAATATACGTTTTTTCCCTGTAACTATTATGCAGCAGGTTACTCCATAACCTGGCAATTTACTGTTTCGGAATGAGATCATCTGTAGTGTCAGTTAATGGATTATTTGTTAACTTTAATTCAAACAGTTCCGCCGAACTCAAAAAAAGAGAGCTTGCTTAGCAAGACCTCTTTTTTAGGAGTTATTCTACTCATCAAAATAAAAACATATATATAGCGCAGAACCGGATTACGGAACAGCCTGGTACTTTGCAAAAATCTGCCCCCCCTTCTTCCATGTGTTTGACGCCAACCGGCCGGACAATGAAATTGGATTCATGGGTACTTTCCGGATGAGGACAAGGTTACCGCTAAGCGCCTTCTCCCGGCGCTATAGGTCAGTCCCGGGCTTTCATCAATACCCCTCCGCCACCTCCATTGCAATTCTCTCCCATTCAAAAAGGCATTCCGGCTTCCCGTTCACGGTGCTGATATCCTTTAAAACCAGTTCAAAGGAGCAGTTATTTTTCCTGCATGCCGATAGAATACCGGCCAGCTCCTTATACACCGCATCCCGGTTCAGCTTTCCAAGAGACAGCTGCGCCGGATTCGGCTTACAGGAAATCACATAACGGGAACCGATCCGCTCCGCTGCCGTATTGATATCCGCCCATGGAGTAATTGATATTTTGCGCAGGTTCGGTATCTGCTCCAGGATATCAATTTTTCTATCCAGCGGCTCACAGCAGCCGTAATAAACATAGCCGAAGGGTTCCATGGCTTTGATCATATACTGTATGTCAAATTCATCATGCATTGCCGGTGATACCGCCGCCAGTATCTGTGCCAGCCCGCGTCCCCAGACCTTTTTCAGGTTATTGTGTTCATAATCTCCGGCGGCTTTGCCCATGCCGGAAGCGGACGCCGAGGCGCTGTGGCAATAAAGCGGCTCCATATCAATCAGGTTTTGTTCCTCATACTGTTTTACCGTATGTAAAAAAATATCCGTCAGTCTCTGTACCAGCTGATGCATGAATGCAGGCTCTTCCGCCAGCCCTATCAATAAATCCTCAGCTCCCATCAACATGGCAATTGTATCCCAGGTCTTGCAGCCCAGATCATAGCCTGTTGGCTGTCCGGTTATCTTGACCGGAAGTATATCTCCCACGGCCTCCGCTATTTTCATGAAGCGCCGCAGGGTTTCCTTTTCATCATAGGTGATAACGGGATCATGAAGCATCTCCAGCCCTTTCTCCCGGAAAATATTATGATATTTATGGGAGCTGATGCCGCCGTTATTTTTCCCAAGCCGCTCTTCCTCCACCTCCACGCCTATCCCGGTGGAATAGATTACCTTTTCCACTCCGATATAATCCGGAAGAGCCAGATCCGCAGGCATATGCTTCCGCTTATAAAGGCTGCGTCTCAGCTCCTGCTCCACCCTTCTGTAATCCTCATCTTCACACTGCAGGGCCAGCTCGTCTTCTATCTCCATTTCTTCCCATGGAAGCTCGTCAATCAGTACGATAGGACGTATCATTTCCAAATCATTTACCGCCCTGTGCAGCCTGATTTTTTCCCGGTTTTCATCACTGCGCGCAAACTCGGCATACCGTGAGGCCAATCCTCTTAAAATAATCTTGTCGCTCAATTCCGCTCCCATCTGCGTGCATGGCACGCCTGCAAACCAGGGAAGCCCTTCTCTTCCATTATAACCGTAAGGTTCTGAAGTCTGCTTATTTCCTTTATTATACCAGACCTATTTTAATCCGTCACCCAGCCCGTAAACATCATTTTCTTTTCCTTCCACACCATCCCAATGGATTTCTTCTTTAAACTCCAGTTCAATAATCGTATCCAGCATATCACGTGAAGCTATCGGCACCCGGATTTCAATATTGCCTCCATCCTCCGTAAGTTCTGCGTCACGGGCATTCAAGGATCGCCAGGAAACCAGCTCGTTATCCGGTATCGTAAACTTTACAGTATCCTGCTGCCATTCAATGATATGGACGTATACCCTGTTTTTACGGTATGTTGTTCCGCCCCAGCTTCCCGGTATAACCGGGCCGCCTCTCGTTTTGTACACTGTATCCCCATATTTTTGCAGCCAGTCACCAAGCTGCCTGAGACGTTCCACCTGTTCCGGTTCCATATCCCCGTCTCCTGTGGGACCGACGTTGAGCAGATAATTGCCGTCCCTGACCACAATAGAAATCAGGTTATGAACCAGTTCCCGTAAAGACAGCACCGGCCTTCCCGGAATGTATCCCCAGGAATCCGCAATACAATCATTGGAATCCCATGGTTTATCCGTACGGATATCATCAATCCGGCGTTCCCTCACGTGAAAATCACCTTTCCAGCCGAAACGGTTATTTATCATAATATCCGGCTGAAGCCTGCGTATCTCATTGATTATTTTTTCCGATTCCCAGAAATAATTAACTTTCATATATTCGCTGACGGCCCATTCCGGCCTGCGGAACCACCCCTGCTCGGAGGACCAGTCGATTCCGCCCAATGCCAGCCACTCCCCGTCAAACCAGAGCAAATCGATTTTCCCATAATTCGTCATCAGTTCCATCAGCTGATCATGGCACTGTTTTTTAAGCTCCAGCGCATTTTCCCAATAAAGATCCGGGAAAAAATAGCCCGGGAATCTCCAGTCCAGGGGAGAATAATAGAACCCCACCTTAAGCCCTTCTTCCCGGCAGGCTTCCACATATTCTTTTACAAAATCCCTGTGCGCCGCGCTGTTCATCGCATTGAAGCTGCTGCTCCTGCTGTCAAACAGACAGAAGCCGTCATGATGGCGGGTTGTCAGCACCATATATTTCATTCCCGCATCCTTAGCCGCCCTGGCCCATGCACGGGCGTCAAACCTGCAGGCCGCAAATTCCTCCGACAGTTTTTCATACTCCTTCACATTCAGCCGTTCGCTGAACAGTACCCATTCTCCCTTTCCCAGCATGGAATACAGTCCCCAATGGATAAACATCCCAAACTTGGCGTCCCGAAACCACTGCATACTGCTCTCGTCCAGTCTGTGTACTTCTTCCGGCACATATTCTTTTTGCGCCTGTTCAAAGGATTTCATTTCTTCTATCTTTTTCATAGCTTTCCTCCTGCTGTTTTTTCCAGGCCCGCTCAGCCCTTTACGGCTCCTACCGAAATTCCCTTGATAAAATATTTCTGCATAAAAGGAAATACCACAAGGAGCGGGAGCAGGCCTACAATGGCAATAGCCATTCGGACGGTTTCCTGGGGAATCCCCCCGCTGATGCTGGACATGTTGATATTGCTGTTTGCATTTTTTGATAAAAACTCAATATTTTTAATCATATTATTCAAAAGCTGCTGCACGCTGAACAGTTTTGCATCTGTGATATAATATAACCCATTCATCCAGTCGTTCCAATACCCCAAACCGATAAACAGGCCGATTGTGGCAATAATCGGTTTACAAAGCGGCAGCGCTACCTGGCCGAATATCCGGAATTCCGTGGCGCCGTCAATCTGAGCGGCCTCGCTTAATGCAATCGGCATGTTGGACTGAATGTAGGTGCGGGCCAGGATAACATTAAAGGCGTTCATCAAAAGCGCCGGTATTATCAGTGCGCCTATCGTATTTTTCATATGCAGGTAACGGGTATACATGATATATGTAGGAACCAGGCCTCCATTAAACAGCATGGTAAAAAACAAATAAAAGGAAAGGAATTTTCTCCCGGGAAAATCCGGATGCGCTAAAACATAGCCATAAAGCAGCGTCATCATGGTTCCTGCCACCGTGCCAACCGCAGTTACCATAAGCGTAACTCCATAGGCGCGGAAAATCTGAGCCTTTTCATTCCATATATATTGATATGCTTCCAGGCTGAACTGCTTTGGCCAGAAGGAATAGCCATGCATTATAATCTCATTGTTACTGGTAAGCGACGCCATTACCAGAAGAACCAGAGGTATTATCATAATCAGCGATATAAGCCCCATCGCTAAAGTAAGCATCCACTGATAACGTCTTTCTTTTTTCCCAACCATATTGTCCTCCTGTCTGCTAAAATAATGCATTCTCAGCACTGTATTTTCTGGTTATCCGATTGGCTGCCAGCACCAGGACAAAGCCCACCAGTGACTGATATACACATGCCGCAGACGACATGCTGATATCTCCCAGTTCAATCAACCCGCGATACACATAAGTGTCAATCGTATTTGTTGCGTTAATCAAGGCTCCGGAATTCATCGGCACCTGATAAAACAGGCCGAAATCCGAATAAAAGATTCTTCCGATACTCATAAGGGTCAATGTAATTACCGTTGATTTTAAAAGCGGCAGCGTGATAAAACGGATTTTGCTCCATCTGGTTGCGCCGTCGATTTCTGCGGCCTCATACATTTCCTGGTCGATTCCCAGTATCGCCGCCAGATATATGATGGAAGAATACCCCGCGCCTTTCCAGCAGTTGATAAAAATCAAAATCCCGGGCCAGTATTTGGGCTCCGTATAAAAGGAAATTGCCTCCCTGCCCGACGCAGTAAGGCTTCCGTTAATAAATCCGGTTCGGCCGCTAAAAAACGCATAGGTCAGATAGCTGATGATGATGATGGAAATTAACGACGGAATCAGCACACAGGACTGAAAAAGCTTCACCTTGGTCTTACTGCGTAACTCACTCAAAAGAATTGCAATTAAAATTGCCGCGAATGTATTTACAATAATAAACGCCGTATTATACAGAAGTGTATTCCTGGTAACCAGCAATGCATCCGGCGCCTTGAAAAGATATTCAAAATTGGAAAAGCCTGCCCAGTCGCTTTTCAGAATACCTTTTGAAAAATTTAAATTTTTAAATGCGATGACAATACCGAACATCGGAATATAATTGTTAATCAGCAGATATACAAATCCCGGCAATACCATAATATAAAGTGGCAATGCCTTACGGAAAAGTTTTATTTTTTTACCGTTCATATTCACTTTTTCCTCCAAAGCCCCTGCAGCGGCAGTCCTTATCAAATTTTTCTTCCTTCCTGCAATATGCAGCGCCTCCTGACATCAAATACCGCCCTAAAGAATAAGCGGTCAACCGATAACGATATCAACCGACCGCTTATAAGCATTATTGTTTACTTTTGTTCTGCCAGCCAGGCGTCCGCCTGTGCCTGCATTTCAGAAATAACATTGTCAATTCCCGCCGCTTTTAGTTCTTCATTAAAGGCTGGCAGGGATTCTGCCGGATCCGCATCCCCGTTTTCAATAATCGCCTTGTATTTTCCCTTAACATTGCTGATTGCCGTAATCTCATTCTTCACCTTGGATGTATCAAAGATAAAGCCATACAGCGGGGATAATTTTGCCGTGTCGTTAAACTCGGTATATTTTGCAAACACATCCTCCGGGTCGGTCTCCCATGCATATCCGATGGATGCATTCCCGGAAAACCACATTTCATTGCCCCAGCCTACATTGTCCCCGGTAACGCCTTCCGGATAACCGGCAATTCCTTTGGCCTCGTCCTTCACTACATAATCCTTGCCTTCTATCCCGTAACGGAACAGATTCTGGAAATCCGAATTGGTATACAAAAGATTCAGCACTGCCAGCGCTTTCTCAGGATGTTCACACTGCCCTGCAATTACCCATTCAATAAAGTTTACAGATTCGGTGGAAAGTGATTTTTCCGTAATCGGGATAGCGGTAATCTCCAGTCCTGTATTCATCGTTTCCTGCGTTACAATGCCGGGATGATAATTTCCGAAATAACCAAAGGCATTGCCTGCTTTCAGAATATCCTGCCTCGGTGTGGTATTTGTTGTGGAATCCGGCATAAAATAACCTTTTTTATTCCACTCATAAGCGGCTTCCGCCATTTTCTTATACTGTTCCGTATCGTAGGTATTAATGATAGTCACGCCATCTGAAGGATCATCCTTCATATCCACGCCTACGCCTGCCGCAATTTCATCAAACTGACCTTTTACATAATTCAAAAAGCAGCCGCTGGTTAAATCGGACGGAATCAAAGGATACATACCCGGATGCAGCTTCTGTACCTGGCTCAATACCTTCTCCACATCGTCCATTGTCTTAATATCTTCTTCCTTAATACCGGTTTCGTCCAGGATATCCTTCCTGCATACCAGGCCCGCCTGTGCCGCCATATCCCTATAGCTGGGAAGTCCATACAGCGCGCCGTCAAAATAGCAGGCATCTATGTAACGTTCCATCGCCTGGTAGGCTTCCGGCGCATAAGTCTTAATCATGTCCGAAACATCATACAGCTGTCCTCTCTGTCCTTCTTCCCTGATACCATCACTTTGCATGAAAATATCCATCTTTTCCCCGCTGGACAGCATCAGGTTAATCTGATCCCCATAAGCTCCCCATTCAATAATCTGCAGCTTTACTTTCGCATCAGCCACCGGGGCGATAATTTCGTTCATTGCATCCTCTACCTCCTGCATGCTGGCAGGAGAAGCATTGGAACCAGGCCATATCATAAGGATTTCTGCCATATCCCCGTCTTTTAAAACAGAGTCAGCCGCATCAGCCGCTTCCGCCGTTCCTGTTTCATTTCCCGTTTCATTCCCTGTTTCGGCAGCCGGCTTGTCGCTTCCGCCCCCTGATGAAGAATTTCCGCAGCCCGACAGCGTCGATACTATCATGGAAGCTGCCAATAACAATGTAATTAACTTCTTTTTCATATACTTCCTCCTAATTTTAAAATGGTAACGGCCGTTCTTGTTCTGATATCCTTATCATACGTTCTGCACCTTCATTCTTCAATTTCAATACCGATGCATTCCATAACAAAACCGACTTTTTATAAAGAAAAAGAGCATCTGCACCAGCCGCAGTGCGGCCGCAGATGCTCCTTTTCCCATCAATCCCTTTCATGTCTGACACGATATTCACTTGGCGTCTGGGATGTCAGTTTCTTGAAAATCTTGGCAAAATAGGCCGGAGAGTCATAGCCGGTCTGAGCGCTGATCTCCGCCATAGAAAGATTTGTTTCCCGCAGCAGTTTCTTCGCCATGATAATTCTGTACCTCTGTATGTATTCCATTAAAGTATAGCCGGTGCATTTTTTAAATTCCCGGTTAATATAATCCCCGTTCAGATGGACCAGGGACTCGATATTCCTGCGTGTGATAATTTCGTTATAATGCTCCTCCAAATAGCCTCTGACCTGCCTGATGGGATCTGACATTTCACTGTCTTTTTCATTCGGCGTTTTCATGGATACGGCCATATTTTCTTCCACCCGTTCAATCGCTGAGCTTATCACCTTCTCCAGCTCTTCAAAGGAAACAGGCTTGAGCAGGTATTGATAGACCCCAAGGGAAATCGCGCTTCTTGCATAATTAAAATCAGGAAAGCCAGTCAGGATTATGCAGATAATTTCCGGATAAGCATCCTGCATCCACTGTATCAGTTCAAGGCCGCTCTCTCCCGGCATTTCAATATCGCAAATCATGATATCAATCGCAGACGACGCCAGGATATCCCTTGCTTCATCCGCATTATAAGCCACAAAAACCTTCTGTATCCCTTTCTTTTTCCAGTCTATGGCTTTCTCCATGATCTGGATCATAGTAACCTCATCATCTACCAGAAGCAGTTTCATACTCTGAGTCCCCCTTCGATATCATCAGCGGAAGCAGCAGGGTTACCACCGTATTGCCCGGTACGCTCTCTATCTGCATTTGCGCTGTCTGCCCGTAAAATACCCGGATTCTTTCCTTCACATTCTGGATTCCTATATGCTCTCCTCCTGCTTCAATGGATTCATTCCGCTCTATTTTTTCCAGGATATCCTTTTTAAAACCGATTCCATTATCCCTGACCGTAATCTTCATCTTCTCTGTTTCCACAGCCTCCACCGTCACTTCTACCTGCAGCAGCGGAACACGCATAATATTATGCTTCAAACTGTTCTCGAAAAATGTCTGTATGAGAAGAGGCAGCACCGCCTGTTCTTCCAGTCCCGGTTCCACCGATATCCGGGCCTCAAACCGATCCTGATAGCGATATCTTTGGATTTCCACATAACTGCTGAGACATTTTAATTCCTCCTGCAGCAGGACAAATGTCCCCTTCCTGCCAAGCAGATAGCGAAAATAGCTCCCGCAGGCAAGCGCCAGTTTCTGGATGGAAAGGCAATCCTTCATCTGCGCCATACCATAGAACAGATTCAGTATATTCGTATAAAAATGCGGCTGTATCTGTATTCTCAGGTAATTGCTGTTGATTCTCTGCCGCTCCAGCTCCGTTTCATAAACCTGAATTTTCAGATGTGCAATCTGATCCGCCATGTTATTGAAGGTACGGTACAGATTCGCAATCTGGGAATTATCATGTACCACAGGAAGCCTGGTATCCATATCCCCGCCGCTGTAATTTTCCATTGCCGCCCGCAGCCTTTCCAACGGTTCAAATACGTCCCTGGTCTGCCTCCCCAAGACCAGAAATATCAGAAGCGACGCAAACAGCATAGCTCCCATTAAAATGAGCACTCCCGTGCCTTTATTGCTGTAGAGCCTGCCGCTGCCTATGGTCACACGGATACCGGCATCGGTATACTCCAGAAAACGGTCATAGGAAACTGTCATCCCCTTGTAAGGCTCTCCCATGTGCGCAACCGTATTTCCCGCGCGATCCACCATTTCCAGGACCCAGTTTTCTTCCTGATCATATAAGCCTTCCAGAATATGCCCCGCAGGATACAGGCTGCCGATATACCCGTTTTCCATATGGTAAATTTTCAGCAGATACGGCGTATCCTGCACATAAAGGACACTCCATTTGTCCTTGCTGGCTATTGTATTATGCGCAATATAATCGAAAACATTTTCTTTGATCCCCTGCGATTTCAGATAGGAAGTATTCTTTTCATCCACTGAAAAATATATGTTTCTATCCGGGACATATACAAAGGTCACAAGTTCATATCCCTGCCTGGCATTCATATCCGCAATCTGTGAACGAAGCTGCAGCTTTGCGGTTTCCACAGTCAGTTTATCCTCAGAATTGCACAGCTGGCTGTACAATGCCCCGGTTTCCGCACTAATAAAACTTAACATCATCCGCGATGTTTCATTCAGCTTGTTCTCCCAGAAGACTCCGTAGCTGTCAATGGTATCTTCAAACAGCTCCTGCGCCCGCTGCCCGTCCTTATGTATCAATAACAGGCTGCTTATCTCAATAATTAAAATGGCGCCGGTCATAACCGCCCCCATTGACCAAAGCACCTTTTTAAAAATTGATTTTTTGCCATTTTCCCCCATGTTTATCCCCTTCATTCCAGTCTCTTCCTTTACGCCTGCCGCAGCAAAACTTCAAGATACAAAAAAGAACCATCCTGTCGTAGATGCACATATACGGGTATCTGCGCGCCGTCCAACCAGGGACTTAAATCCCTGTACGCAATCATACGAAAAGATGGTTCCATGGGTTAATTTTAGAACAATGCAAAAATAAAATCAATGGATAACTGTTCAGTACCCTCAAAGTTACATCAAAGGTACTTCTAATCCAACAGCGCCCTCTCCACACTCCAGTAAAAATTATTCTCACCGATCATATCATAGATACCGGAGCGTTTCAGCATCATCATAGTGCTGTTAGGAACTCCGCATAAAAAGATTTTCTTCCCCTGTTTCTGCAGCTCGGCCAGCACCTGCATAAAAGTAATGGCGCCTGAGATATCCATATAGGAAACCCCTCGCATGGACAGCAGGACGGTATCAAACTCCTGCATTTTTACAAGGATTTCCTCAATATTCTGCGTGTTCGCAAAAATTATGGTTCCCGTCAGGTAAGCGACCGCAGCATTTTCATACTTCTTATTCAGCCTCTCGTCCGCATTTTTGATACGGCTCATATCCACTTTCTCATAATTGATTTCTATATGGGACAAACGGCTGACCAGAAGAACCAGCCCGGTTACCACACCCAGCAGAATCGCCGTGGTCAGATCAAATAAAATGGTCGCCGCCATGGTAATCAGGTATTTGGCTGCGGCCCCCTTGAAATGATGGGAAAAAATATACCTGATTTCCTTCCAGTCATTCATGCGGAAGGCGGTCACCATCAGAACCCCCGCAAGGGCGGACAGGGGAATCCTTGCCATCACAGGCCCCAGGATAAACATAAAAACAAGAAGCCCCAGCGCATGGAATATCCCGGTCAGCCTTGTGCGCGCCCCGGATTTCAGCGCAACGCTCGTCCTGGCAATGGCCGCAGTTGCGGGAATCCCCCCGAAAAAGGGCAGGATAATATTTCCGATGCCCTGCGCCACCAGCTCCTGATCGCTGTTCAACCTGACATTTGCCATTTTTCCGGCGCTGGCCCCGCACAGCAGGCTTTCAATCATCCCCAGCATGGCAATACTCACCGCCGGGCCGAAAAGCCCTTTGATATCCTGGAAATTCAGCGCCGCAATATCCAGACGGTCCTCCAGGAAAAGCGTTTTGGGAATGGCGCCCACCGTTTCCACATCCAGTTTCGTTACAACAGAAATCACTGTGGCAATAATAATGCTCAGAAAGGAAGCCGGCACCACCGCGTTCCATTTCTTCGGAAAAAACACCATAAATAATACAACAAACATTCCCAGCAAAACAGCCTGCAAATTCACCGGAAAACCCAGGCGCCCATAGCTGAAAAGCTTTTGCACCGCGCTGGATCCTTCCGATGCAACGCCAAAAAAATTATCAATCTGCCCCATCGCAATAATCACTGCAATACCGGATGTAAATCCCGTAATAACAGGCGCCGGGATAAAGCTTGTCAGCCTGCCGATATGGAAAATACCGCAAAGCACAAGCAGGACACCCGCAATGAGCGTGGCCGCAAAAACACCCTGCAAGCCATATCCCGCAATAACGGACATCAATATGGCTGCCATTGCTCCCGTAGGGCCGGATATCTGATAAAACCCGCCCGAAAACGCACCGATCACCAGGCCGGCAATAATGGCCGTAACCAGCCCGGCCGCCGCCGTCGCACCGCTGCTTACACCGAAGGCCAGCGCCAGCGGAAGCGCCACCGCCGCAACCGTCAGCCCGGCCATGAGATCCTTTATAAGATCGGCCCCGCTGTAGTTCTTAAACTCTTTTTTTAGCTGCTGCACATAATTCCTGATTAACATAACACACTATCTCCCCTTAATATAAAAAAGTCCGGCGCAGGACCTGCCTCTGTAATCGTGGTTTCCCTTGCAGGCCGGCGCGCAGAACTTAATTATAGGATTTCTATGATATTGCGTCAATATGAAATCAGGGGAGACATGAAAACTACAAAATCATGGACTATATGAAATTAAGGCAGACACACGAAATCAGGAGGGTAAAATCAAGGAAAAAGTCCTCCAGCCCTCATAACCCTGGCCGATTCTCCCTCTGCGGCCACGCAAAGAGCCGCCTGCGTCCGATACTTTACTGATATCAGACACAGACGGCTCTGTTTTTTTCAGAGGAAGCTTATAGTTATTGCCTGAGCTCCACAGGAGCGCTTACGCCTGGCAGCCTCTGTTACTTACTATAGCTTACTGTTACTTATTCTTACTCTCATAAAATGCATTAAACTGTTTCTGATACTCCTCCAGGAAACGGTCGATTCCCGCCTCATCCAGTTTCTTAAGCGCCTCATCAATTGCTTCATCATATTCCACCAGGCCATTGGTTATAGGATTGAAGTACTCCTGCTCAACCGCCTGCATCTGTGCGTACTCGGTCTGTACCGGCGTCATATCAAAGGAAAAGCCCAAATCCTTCTGAGGGATACAGCCAATGCTCATGTTTAAACAAATTACATCAGTCCAGCGTACCGGCCAATACCGACCAAATACAATCTGCCATTTGATAGTATCCCTGCGCCTGTGGATGAACACCTTCCACAGGCAAATACTCCTTTTGCACAGCCCTTGGATTCACCGGAGTCTCTACTGCCCCAAAGTTATATTCACTGTCGTGCGTTGCCGCGACAGGAATAAAATACAGATTATTGCAGCCATGAAGCATATCAGACATCATAATCTGCAAGTTCATTACCTTTTTATCCTCTTCATATTTAAAAAGTCCCGCCTGGGAAGCATAGCCGTCAGAATCCTGCTGGGTTCCTATTCCATCCTGGTTTCCCCTGTATAACGTATTCACCACATAAACAGGCATATTTGGTTCCTCTGCCCTGAAATTATCAACGAGCAGCTTGATACAGCCTGCGTTCTTCTCATTATCCAGGGCAATCCCGTTGGTTCCCAAATAAATAAGGAGACAATCCGGCATATCATTCAGATATTTTCCCTGCGTACGGATATAGTAGGAGTAACTGAACTGTTTTTTTACCGGATCAAAAAATGGATTCCCTGTACCGTCAACTTCAGGATTCCCCACATACCTGGTTTCGAAAGTGTATAGACTGTCATCGGTATACCACCGGGCGGAGGCTCCGGAACGTCCTTCATGGCAGCAGCTCCATTTGCTGCCCTGGGAATCAGCTGCAAAATAAGGCCCCCTGGTGCCGACAAAGGAAATTTTCCCATGGGAAAGCCCCATTACCTCCGGCTCCCACAGTTTATTATTCGTCAGGCTGTCGCCGATTGGCAGTATGCTGTACTTCCGCACTATCGTATTTTTCACAATATGAAGCACAGCTTCTTTTCTGCAAAGACAGACTAACCGGTCGTCATATATTTCAAATGTTAATGAATAGTCGCCAAGCAAAGCATCCGTACCCGTTACTGAAAATTTACGTTTTAATGCCTTTCCCACCCTGCAGTCCCATTTCACGTGATATTGCTCTGCCTGCAGGCAAATCTGACGATTATACAATTCAATTGTTCTCCCGGATGCACAGTATACATCTTCGGGTAAATAAACATCAAGCTGGCACATTATAAACCCGGTATCCAAAAGGAAGTCCTTTCTACCAAAGCTTCCGGTTTTCCATCCATTTCACACACCAGTGTGATCACCATGTCTTCATCCCAGGTATCCGGAATCCCATATATGAAAAGCCTTCCATCCTCAGACTGCGTAAATTTCAGCTTTTCTTTGGTTTTTAATACATATATATCTGTAACAGGGTTTTTTATTTCGGCAATGCAGATTTCCCTTAACTTTTTATGTACATGGATATATACACGATTATCCTTTACTGTTAATGTGGAAGAAGTTCCCCAGGAAAACGGTGATTTCTGCGAACCATATATGGACTCCCCGTTTGCTTCCATCCATTTTCCAACCTTATGCAAAATCGTGCGGGCTTCTTCCGGTATGGAACCATCTCCCCTGGGCCCTATGTTCAGCAAAAGATTTCCTCCATCCTTTGCCACCTCCGTAAGCAGTAAAATCACATCTCTGGCTGACTTGTAATTATCATCGCCTTCATGGTAGCCCCAGTTATCATTCAGCGTCATACATGCTTCCCATGGCTTTCCATCCTTTGCCGGCACTATTGCCTGTTCGCAGCAGGTAAAATCAAAAGGCTCCCCATTCCTGTTGCTGATTAGAATATCCGGCTGGTATTTCTTTATCATTTTATTTACTTCCGCTCCCTCAAGGGGCTGAGGAAGGCAGCCGTCATACCAGAACAAATCCAGCTTCCCATAACCGGTAATAAGCTCCCTTATCTGGCTGGTATAAAAATCTACAAACCGTTTTCTCGCTTCTTCATCCTTCCATACATGGGGCCAATCCCGCAGATATGCACCGGGATAATCAGGATGGCTCCAATCCGCAGGGGAATAATATACTCCTGCTTTCAGGCCTTCGCCTCTTACCGCTTCCACAAATTCCTTTAACAGGTCTCTGTGCGGTCCCAGCTTCATGGAATTAAACTCTGTTGTCTTTGTATCCCACAGGCAATATCCGTCATGATGCTTTGACGTAAGAACCATGTATTTCATTCCGGCTTCTTTTGCAGCCTTTGCCCATTCCTTCGGATTGTAATTCTCCGCTTTAAACTGTGCACCATACAAATCCGCATATTCCTTCTGAGGAATCCGTTCTCTGTTGCGGACCCATTCTCCCCGTCCGCACACAGAATAGATCCCCCAATGGATAAACATTCCGAATCTTGCATCCGAAAACCATTTTTTTCCGTCTTCCATATGAACTCCTTTTTTATATCTAATGAAATTAACCCCTTATCCTTTTACAGAACCGATCATAACGCCTTTTACAAAATATTTCTGTATAAACGGATACAGGATAAGAATTGGAATCATACTTACCACAATCAGCGCATATTTAATTACGGCCGCCATTCTTGCAATCTGATTCTGCAGCTCCGGATCGGCAACGGTAGAAGGATCAATCTGGCTCGCCATCAATATTTCTTTCAGATAAATGGTCAGAGGGTAGAGCTCCTTATCGTTCAGGTAAATCATTGCATTAAAATAAGAATTCCAGTGGCTCACTCCGTAAAAAAGCACCAAAACCGCAATTACTGCTTTAGACAGCGGCAAAACAATACTCGCAAAAAAACGGATATCACTGCAGCCATCCATCTGCGCCGCTTCCAGAAGCTCAGTGGGAATATTAGATTCGATAAAGGTCCGTGCAATAATCAGATTATATACTCCCAGGGCGCCCGGAATGAGCATCGCCCATATGGTATTTAGAATATGAAGGGATCTTACCAGCATATATCCTGTAATCATTCCTCCGCTGAAAAACATTGTGAAGGTAAAGAAAAGCATAATGCCGTTTCTACCCGGCAGATCCGGCCTGGCAAGGCTGTAGGCCGCAATCATTGTAACCAAAATATTGATTAGGGTACCCGCAATCGTATAAAAAAGGGAATTTCTGAAGCCAATCCACACACTCGGGGTATGGAATACGGCTTTGTAGCCCTCCAGGCTGAAATCTACGGGCCACAAAATAACCCTCCCAGCTTCTACTGCGGAGCCTGAGGAAAAAGAAGCCGATACTACATAAATACAGGGATACAGAACTATAATAAAAAAGGCTGTTAAAAGAAATCCTGTAATAATGTAAAATATTTTATCATTTATACTATAACTTCTGAACTTTTTCATGTTTACTCCCATCTGTTCACAATATGTGTTGAACGGCCTTTAGAATATTCTGTTGCCGCTTACTTTTTTGCTGATAGTATTGGCAGCTATGAGCAGAATAAAGTTAATAACGGAATTGAACATACTGATGGCTGTGGACAGTGAAAAATCATTAATTCCGCTGGCCAGGCCAACCTTGTACACATAAGTAGATATGATTTCACTATAGTTCATATTAAGGCTGTTCTGCATCAGCAATACCTTTTCAAATCCTACATTCATAATATTTCCAATTGCCAGAATCAACATGATGCTAACCGTGGGAAGTATACTCGGGAAATCTATATAACGGACCAGCTGGAATCTGCTTGCCCCATCAATTCTTCCCGCTTCATGCAGCGACGGGTCTACCCCGGCCAATGCCGCTATGTATATTATGGAACTGTAGCCGGTCCCCTGCCATACCCCTGACCATACATACAGGTGCTTAAAATACTCACCGTCCGCAAGCAGGTTAGGCGCGCTGCTTCCTGTAAAAAATGTATAAAGGCTTCCGAACATTCCGGTCCTGTTATTTAAGAGCTGAAAAATCAGGCCAACCATAACAACCGTGGAAATAAAATGAGGGATATAGGTAGTTGTCTGAATAACTTTTTTATACCGCCTCATAGGGAATGCATTTAAAAGCAGGGCAAAAATAATGGCAATGGGAAAAGTCAGAAGGCTGTATAAAGATATGGTCAGCGTATTCTTAAGAACCATACCAAATTTATAAGAAGAAATAAATTTTTCAAAGTTAGCCAGCCCAACCCAGGGGCTTCCGAATATTCCCTTGGAAAAGTCATACTTTTTGAACGCAATTACCAGACCGCCCATAGGAACATATGCAAACACAATAATATAGATAAGCGGAATCAGTAAAAGAAGATACAGCTGCCAGCGTTTCTGGATTTTTTTCCAGACTGTCCTTTGTTTATTACTCATTCCTTTACCTGTTGTCGCTACATTACTCATTGAGATACCGCCTTTAAAGTAAAAATTAGGGAAGGGCTGCTGCCGTAATCCGGAATATTATAGCACCGGTAAACAGCAGCCCCTTTGATTAGTTTCCTTTTTTATATGGAACAGTCTTACTGATTCAGCCTGTCAAATGCTGCCTGTGTACACTCAACATATTCCTGCAGTCCCATATTGTTAAGTTCCTCCAGATACTGATCCCAGTCCTCCAGGCTTCTGGCTCCGGTTACAAACTCGGCAACACTCTGTTTCACAAAATCAGGAATGTTTGTTGCGGCCTCTGTAATTCTTTCTGTCTCTTCCAGTGTATATTTATAGCCTGACAATACATGTTCCGGATGTGCCGACTGATACTTGAGATAATTCTGTGCTTTCAGCTGTTCTGTTTTCAGTTCCGGATTATAGTCCTCTGTTCCCAGCGCCACACCATCGGTAAAGGTCAGGGATGCATAACGGGGACCGATGTTATGCCAGCTCTTATTACTATTCTGGGCCCACAAATTGCTCAGATCCACAGCAGTTACTTTATCAAAAATTCCCATTTCAATATAAGGTGTGGTGTATTTAGACAATACGTCGTCCTCCATGCTCCAGTCCACGCCTTCTTCTCCATAACGGGCTGTCATGCTGATATCCTGGCGGAAAAATAGATCGCCCATTTTTACTGCCAGTTCCGGGTTTTTACAGGATGAAGTAATATACCATGTAGGTTCCGAGTTATAAGGAGTGTAAGGAGTATATGCAATTCCATCAGGCCCCTGAAGCGGGCTGAGAAGCTCCATCTCCAGGAAATTGGGATTTGTATTTGCATCCGCCCAGTTGCTTGTACTGCCCGCAGAAACAACACCTACAAGATTCGCCGCTTCATTATTCAGCACTGCCTTAAACTGTGTTGAATCATCCGTAAAGATAGATGCTGATAAAAGCCCCTCAGAATACAGCCCGGCCATATACGCAAGACCCTTTTTCCATTCCTCCGTCGCATAAGGAGCAATGACCGTTTTTCCGTCCTCGGCTAAAGATAAGCCCCCATTATAAAAGATAAAGGAATTCATCAAAGCAACCGTTATATTTTCGCCGTATCCACCTGCTGCCAGTCCGTATACGCCTATTTCATCCTTAACACCGTTTCCATTGGGATCGTTATTTACAAAAGCCTTCAAGACTTCATGAAGTTCGTCTGTTGTTTCAGGCATATCCAATCCCAGATTATCCAGCCAGGCCTGATTTATATACATACGGTAAGGAGTCAGATTCCAGGACTGAGGCTCATACTTTGCCAGGGAATAAATATTCCCGTCCGCACTTGTAATTGTATCAAGAATAGCTTGTTTTTCTTCTTCCGGGATAGCATTAAAATTCGGTGCGGTTTCCGGATTGTCAAGATAATCATTCAAAGAGATAAAAGCGCCCTTGCTTCCGTAATCCAATATCAGTTCCTGAGGGATACCATAGGTGCAGAATACATCCGGAAGTTCATCTCCCCCGGAAACCATCAGGGAAATTTTTGTCTTCATCTCATTGCTGTCGGCAGGAAGCTGATAGATTTCGATATCCACTCCCATCTCCTCTTCCAGCTTTTTTGTCAGATAATTATCATCATAGTCGGTGATAAAGCTGTTTGCCTGAAGTGCAATTGTAATTTTTTCTTTTCCGCTTTCCTCCGATACCTGTACATCAGTTCCTGTAGTTCCTGCGGTTTCTGTTGTTTCTGCTGTTTTACCACAGCCTGCCGCACTCATTCCCAGAACGCATAATACCAGACCCATTGACAGGCTTTTTTTCCAGCTCTTTTTTAATCCACTGTAAATACTCTTCTTCATTACTTGTATTACCCCTTTACTTTTTATTTTTCATCCAGCCTGACGGTAAAAGCAATCTCACTGTCAGCAGGATATATTTTTGTTCGGTACAGGTTCCTTCCCCATTCCTTCTTCAGCTTTGTATCGGATAATTCAATCTCTTCTATTTCTGCCTTAACGTTACCGTCAAAATATAATTTTTCCAATTCCCCGATATAAAGAACATTGCCTTGCTGCCTGGGCTTCTCCACAGTCATCAGTGTTAAGAATACCTCTTTTGCATACGGTGAGAAATGATCGGCCACCCGTATCCATTTTCCTTTTTTAAACTCAACCGTACGTCTGTAGCCTGACACTGTTCCCGGCGGATAACATCCTGCCAGTTCCATATCTATTCTTACAGGATCCGTTTTCAGCGCTACATCCAATACATCCGCATGGTACTCTGCTCCGGCTTTCTGCATAATGTTACCAAATGTCAATACATTATGGTAAGCGGACTGCATGGTCCAGATATCATATCTTTCCGGAGAGAATGTCTTTCTGCTGTACGTTTCCACACCAATATCTATGAGAACCGGTTTTGCCTTTTTATAGTAAATAATACTTCCTGTATCATTATGGTTATGGCTGTCGTCATTGCCTCCTGCCTTTACTGCCAGAAAATTCTCCGCGTCCCGGGCAAGAAACAATCCCACGCTTTCATAATAAATATCAGGCTTGCTTATCTCACCTGATGCATCAAAGGCAAGGATTTCGTCACTGGTAAAAACGCTCTGCAGAAAATAAAACAAATTTTCCGACTGCCTTGGCAGGACTGTATTTTTATTTTCTCTGAAATCCTTAGCTGCAAAACGCATCATATTTTCATTGCCTACTCTTTTGGCAAACAGATATTCCCTCGCGCCCGCCCGCTCACAGGCAGGGGCACAATCCGCGAAATTAGCATAGTACTCCTCTGCTATATGGACATTTAATATGTACGGGGCCATATTTTTAACCTTGTTTTCGCGATATATGTCTGTCAGCGCATCATCCGTTACGAAATTCATAACCTCCAGCGCATTAAACAGGCACAAACCCGCCACACGGTAATAGCTGGCGCCTTCATTACAGCAGCCGTCCTCCCCATAGGTATCCAGAAAGATATCCAGGCTCCTTGCCGCCTGCTCCAGGATTTGCCTCCTTATATCCTGCGTCAGATCCTCATCGGAAAGCAAAGCAATCAGGGTATTCTGCGTACACCAGGCTGTCCAGTTATTTACCTTCTGCCCCGGTTTTCCTTTCCAGAAAAAATCACGGTTCAGATAAGGAACCAGGATACGCTGCTTTATCTCATAACGGATACGTTCACAGATAAATGGGCTGATTCCATCCAGTTCCTCCCTTAAAAGGTAGGCAGCCATAGAAAGTCCGGCGGCAGTTTCACAGGCAAACAGATCCATAACCGGATTGGCTATATCCGGAAGCTTGTAGTGAACTCCTGTACTATAATGGTTGTGCGCAGGCAGCTGCCAGCCGCTTTCTTCACAAATGGCAAAAATGCCATCGGTTATTTTGCTTAAAAATCTCTTCTTTCCCTCCATACACTCTGCCATTACCAGAGCATACAGCATACGCCTTCTTTCAAAGTAACCGCTCTCATATCCGGCCCTGTCCCCGATATTACAGAATTCCATATAACCGGAAGCTGTTAATGCCGGATAATCTGTATTCAGGTAACCTTCCCCAAGAGAAATCCACTTTTTTCTTAGACACAGATTCAGGTTTTCCCAGCGTCCTCTGTCTGCTGCAGGTGAGTAAGGATAAAAAGTTTTAAATTCTCCTTCATATTTCCTTACTGATTCATAAATCAAAACATCTCCTCCTTCCCAAATCGGCAATAGATAACCGCTTTCCTTACCTGTCCATTTTTACATGATAATTATGATTATGAATAGTGCCACTTTCCTTAAATTACTCTCCATCCGCAAGAATCAGACCCTCTCATTTTTGTTTTTTATTCTCAAATCAGAATATTAAAAAGCCCCTATACCAGGCAAATTCAGCATTTCGCGCTTGTTTGAGTCTACTGCCGCGAAGCGAGCCTGATATAAGGGCCAATCTAATATTCTGACATATTGCAGCTGTAAAGCCGCGGTGCAGTGCCTGCATTTTAATGCTGGCAGGCACTTCTGTATGCCTTCGGGGATACCCCTGTATGCTTGTGAAAGGTTCGGTAAAATGTGTTAAGCGCCCCGAACCCTGTCAGTTCCGAAATTTTTTCATTGCTCAAATCCGTTTCTTCCAGATATTGCTTTGCCTTAACGATCCGAAGCCTCTCCAAATAGGAAGCGAATGTCTCACCGGTCTGTTCTTTCATAAACTGGCTTAAATATTTTTCAGAAATCTTCATTTCCCGGCTGACAGATGATGCCGTTATGGAAGAATCCATAAAATGCGATTCCATGTAATTGATTATATTCTGCCTTAATTCACTGTTCCTGCTTTTTTTCTTTTCTTCCATATAGCTGCAGACAGCAATGGAAGAATCCCTCAGCTTCCCAACCATTTCCGAAAGAGAATAGTTGCTCTGATATTCCGGCAGAATGTCTGCCTCTCCCGGATTCGTTACGAGATGCAGATACGCACTGTAAATTACATTTCTTACCGTATAAAAAATCTGCTGTTTCTGCAGCTCATACTGTACCGGCATTTTCTGGTAATATGCTTCCACCTTTGAAAACTGCTGCCCAATCATTTCCTTCTCACCGCATAAAATCAAATTATAAAGCTTATTTAAAAATTCCACATCAATTATGTTCTCTTTCGCAGAATTAATATTGATATTATACGCTTCCACAGAATTAACATCTTCACTGCAATAAGCCTGAATAACCTGCATTGCCTGATTATAGCAGACGTTGATATTCGATATGTCCGTTCCGATAGCGCTGATGCCCACATGGAAAACAATATTGCTGTTATCAGAAAGCGCTGTGATAATATTTTCGAACATCACTTTTATGCCGCTGACATTAGACGCATCTTCCGGATTCAGTGAAAATAAAAACAGTTCATCCCTAATCCCTGTATGTACGTTTGAAAAATCATTGGGGGAAGTTTCCTTCAGATATTCCATAATGCAAAGCAAAGTTATCTGGTACTGATTCAAGTCTTCAATCTTCATCCGGAGCAGCACCACACAAAAATATTCCATAGGCCTTTCAAAGCATTTTTTGAATTCTTCCCGCTCTTCCTGTGTATTTATTCCCCGCACAATAAGATTTTCCAGCATCAAAGCCCTGTTCTGCTGATTCAGATTCTCCATTTTGCTCTTATACTCGTTCTTATTCTGCGTAATATTCTTAAGAATACAGCGTAAGGCTTCATATTCATTCTGCCCCTTATCAGGCGCGCTGCCCTCCCCTGATAAGGTGGCAAATAAATTCCTTATGTTCGCATATTGCCTGTAACTGAAAAAAATGGTCAGACATAACACAATAAAAATTCCCAGGCAAATGTAAAACAGAATGATATACATAATATTTTTTGTCTGGTTTTCCACAATCGTTTCCGGGAAACCTATTGTTACCCGCCAACCGGCTTCCTGGGCCTCATAGGAACAGAGAAAATACCCCTCCCCATTAATCTGAACCCTTTCGTCCGGCGCATTATTCCAGGGCAGTATGCAATCAGTGCCATAACTTAATAATATCTCATCCTGCCCAACATCTTCGATCTGCACTACTCCCTCTGCCATGGCATCCTCTGCCAGCAATAACTGGATCAAGGTTTTGGGATCCAGAACATAGGTCATTATATAGGAAGCGCTGTCGGTATAATTGGATGTGCCCTTAATCATACAAATTATGGCATTACTGAGCTCCTTTTCCATTCCGTCAGCAATAAAATTAATTTTATCCACCTTATTAAAGGAATAAATCCCCGGTATCTCAAATAATTTCTGTTTAAGCTTCTCCGCAGTTTCCGCCCCTGAAATCTTTAAAAACTTCCCATAATATTCATTAAAATCAGAATCGGACTGGACCGGTGATATATAAATATTATTTTCTTTAAACAGCAGAAAACTGTACGTTGGAAAAGTATAGATGAGGCTGTCACCTTCCATCTTCCTTCTTGCATACTGCAGCCACAAATACTCATCCGGCTTTAACTCGCCCTTCTTCTTAATCAGCATATTAAAATGATAATCCTGCTTCATGCTTTTTGTCAGCAGAAACATCTTGGATATATTCTGATCAATTATATTGATTCCTTCCTTAAGCTTAAGCTGGTTCTTCTCAATAATCTGCTGTTTAACAATCTTATAGGAAACTTCCGCAACCGGTATACAGCAGGCCAGAATAATAATAAAGGCCACAAAATATTTAAGACAGTATTTTATAAATATATTTGTTAATTTCATGTTCTCCCCCTGCATACCACAGGCCTGCCTGCGATAATGCGACGGACAGTAGTCATAAAAGTACTTCCCGTCTTTTCTGCCACACCCGTCCTGACCAAAATTCTTATTTCCTGATAAAGATAATATCTCAGCTTTATTATTTACCCAAAGTTCCAATACACTTCTCATCAATATCAGAAGGATACGGAAACATTTTCAGAAATCATTATATCACAATCAGCCTTGCTGCATAGACAGTTTAGGTATCTTAGGCACGTTTTTCGGGAATATTGCCCTGCAGATATTATCAGAACCAGGCCTGCAGCACTACGCAGCCCATAAACAAAGCGTATAATCCAATCTGCCATTCTGCCGTGCAATACCAAGAATATTGGAAATCAGGCCAAAAAAGGAGAAGACTGGCCGGCAACATACTTTATTTTGCACTCTCGCACATCAGCTAAGCCTCCATAATCTCACGTACCATCTTTGCACTGACGCCGCAGATGGCCGAAATTTCTTCTTCCGTTTTCCCCTCTCCCGCCAGACGCATTATACTCTTAGTCAGGCTGATTCCCTTTCTAACCCCTTTCCTTACCCCCTTCCGCATTGCATTTTCCTCAATGGCCTCACTTAAATTACACATCTGCTTCAGCTCCTCTCCTATTTCCTGTTCCATCTCAACTCCATAATCCCTCAACAGCACTTCCTTTTTCCTGGCTGCATTCATCTTTGGGGAAAGCAGGGTATTCAGAAAACCGTGCAGTTCTCCTCCTTTCTCCTTGCTCTTTTCATTCAGGCAGATAATGATAACTGAAAGTTTATCATAATTCTTTTTCTTTTCCGGCATTGTCCCTATAATATCTCTTTTCCCAATCCAATACTCTGTCAGGGCGTTTCCTATATGTAATGGGGCATTCATACAGATCCATATGCTATATACCTTTTTCAGCTTCCCATATTCCGAGTCTGTAAATTCCCTGTCCAGCTGTTCCGAGAGCATTCTTGCGCCGTAAAATATTCCCCTGGTTACTATCCGATATTTCAGGTAGAATTTTTTCTGCGCCTCCACATTCATCAGGAGCTTTACCGTCTCCCTGCGGCCCTGTCCGGGGACATAAACACGGAATCTGATATCATAGGTTATGGTTCCTTCTCCGGGTATCCTGCTCTCTGTGCTGTCCCCGGTGATAAGAAGCTTCTCCTTCCCTGTTTCTCCAGGACGCAGCGCTGTCCCCTCAATCTCGATGTCAGGCTCAATCCAGCCGACGATTTCTTCCGGGGAGTACTCCCGGAATTCCTCAGAAGCACCCTTAAGAATACGTGCCAGAACCTGTCTGTTTCCCAGGATACGCTTTACATGCCCATCGTACTGGGCCTTCGCCCCGGCGGCATCCAGTGCCGCGCCAATTGCTGTCTTTCCCTTCATTCTTACCTCCCTGTGAAAGCAGGAATGCAGACAAAGACACTTCTGACATTATCTTCTGCAGTTCCTGCCGTTATAAAATGTGATTTGCGGCAGAAACTGCCAGAATGTGCGAACGCACTTAATACTAATAATAAGAATATAATTATGATACTTTACAGATGGTTAATTGTCAATAGTGAAGAACTTATTTGCTGCGGACAGTCTGCATACTGCCGCCCATGGGCCAGTTGTATCAGCTTTCTGCCTTTCTTCCTGTGCTGTCTCTGCTATTACCGTTCTTCCGTTTTCTTGTAATTCTTCCAGAATTCCCAGTATAAACGCATCAATATAACTGCGCAAAAAATGTGACAATTTAAGCTGTTAAAAATGAACTATCAGATTAAAATTAATGCATTTATCCTCACTCCATGCAAATAACCAGAGAAGAAAACCACAAACTCGTTTTTCTCTGGTTATTTTATGTCGTCTTTATAAACATCTTCCGAAGCACACTTAAGCCCTTATTACTCCGCTTATTTTAATGCACCCAGTTTCCGTTCCATTTCTTCCAGCATGTCACCGGTTATAATTTCCGGAGAATAATGATTCATAATACGCAGCGAGAATTCCCCGGCCATCGGATTCTCCTTCAGCATTTCTCTTATGTTTGGAATATGTTCTGTCAGTATTGCTTCACAGCCCTCTGACTGGAGCAAAAGCTTCACCGGAGTATCAATTCCTGCACCATTTACGGTCATCTCCAGCTCACTAGTATAATCCGCATAAAAATCGCCCCATATCTCCTTCAGCCAGCGTACACTATCCGTAAACCATTCTGCGACCACAGGATTTACCATACTGCGCTCTCCATTTGAAGTCAGAGGTTTAGCAAGAGACAGGCCATGAACTCCATTTCTGAAAATAAGCAGTTCGAATTCCACCCCATTTCTATTCAGTGCCTCCGCAAATTTCAGGCTGTTTTCCACTGGGACAATGATATCATTGCTTGTTGAGAAAATAAAAGCAGGAGGTGTCTCTGCCGTCACTTTTTCATCCAGACCGGGAATTTCTTTACAGATACCATCTCCCATGGAGGATAAAATTACCGGATAACCTAATATCATTGCGGTTGGCTTATCCTTTCCCATTGTCCCGAGCGCAGCCGCCAGATGACCGCCTGCAGAAAATCCTGCAATCGCAATCTTTTTGGCATCCACATGCAGTTCATCGCTATTTTCCTTCAGATATGCAAGGGCTGTACAGGCGTCCTCATAGGACTGAGAAAAAGGGACTTTCTCTCCAACGGAATACCTCAGTACAAACGCCTGGTATCCTTCGGCCATATAAGCCAGGGCTACCGGCTCCGCTTCCCTGTCAGAACACATAAAGTATCCGCCGCCCGGAAAAATCAGGACAGCCGGCCGGATTTGAGCATTTTTCAGTTCATTGCTTACATCATGGATATAGCCCGTTAATGTTACATTCTCTTTTTCAAAAGATTTCACGAAATACCTCATTATTTACACCTCTCATTTTTATTTATCCATCAATTTCAGCGGAAAATCCCCCATTCTTTTCACCTCAAACCCATTTTCCCTGAATTTCTCATAATCAAAAGCATTCAGCTCATCAATAGCCAGCTTGTGAAATTCATAGAAATTAGGCCACCACTCATATCCTGTGCCAAGCTCAGCCCCCAGATATGCATCTGCAATGTCCTTTCCCATTTGAGGCGCCACATAAAAAGCACCCATGGCAAGCACATTGACTCCATTTCCTGTTATTGCGCGAAGAGCTGCCGGAACACTCTCTACTACGCCGGCATGTACACCCGGACATTTGCTTGCGGCAATATGTATCCCCATTCCTGTGCCGCAGAATAAAAGTGCCCTTTCAAACTCTTTTTCGGTAATCATTGCCCCTGCCTTCAGCCCTATCCGATGAAACATTTCCGGATTTTCTTCATCGGCACTTTTTACCCCTATATCCGTTATTGTCCAGCCTTTTTTACGAAGATGCTCCACTACAGCTTCTTTCAGAGGAAAACCTGCAAAATCAGCACCTACCAGAATTTGTTTTTCTTTAACTGTCTTCATTTTATTTTCTCCAATCTGTCTGCCACTGCAAAACGCTTCACCGCACCTTCAGAATACTGCCTTCCGTAATCCCGGCTTCATTAAAAGCGTCCACACGCACATACAGGGGCTTTCCTTTCATCAACGCGCCGATTTCCCGTCTGCATTGCCCGTAAACAATACTGCTGTGATAAAGTTTATCCGGCGCATATCCCCATAACACGTTATAGCCTGTCGCTGCCGTATCCTTCCAGTCCACCGTGATATTCAGTTCTCCCATCTCCTGTACTGTGACTTCATCGGCTGCTTTCGGTCTTTGGCCCTGTCCTTTTCCAAATACACGCAGCCCGGAAATACAGGGAATCTGAGCATATGGCAGTTCCAGAATTGTCAGCCTCAGATATCTGACCTGCTTTCCTGTTTCCCAGACAAGAAAATCATGGGAAAGATCGGTATCCGCCTGCGATTTATCTGCAAGCATACTGAAATGAACACCGTCCTGTGAACCTTCCAGTATCCAGCGCAGCGGCTGTATCCTGGTATCAATAAAACGTATTTCCGACATATCCTGATGTGCACTTTCACCTTCAGGAAGCTGTACTTCAATTCCATCCTCCGCAAAATTGATCTGTACGGCATGTACGTCCTGCACCTTTTCCAGATCCAAGCAGACCTGCGAACCAGGCTGGTTATCAGCGGCCTTCCACCACGTCCTGATATCCTCATCGGTTATAAATTCCGCGCCCTTCCCGGAAGAAACACTCACCGGCTTACGGTAAGAAAGCAGCATCCATTCCGGCTGCTCCCAGGGGTGGCTATCCACACGAAGCGGCCAATCCCTATACCTTTGATCACAGTACAACTCTCCATCGGCATCAAAACCTGCCTTCCACAGGCCAAGCCTGCGTTCAAATTTATGATTGCGGCTGATACGCATAGAAGAAATATGCCAGAATCCCTCCCGGGTATCCTCCACAGTGGATCCATGTCCGGCTCCGGTAATAAAACCGGTCGGCTTATACGAATAGGGGTTGTTTTCAGCCACCTTAAACGGCCCCAGCGGGCTGTCACTAATATATACCGCATCCCCATATACATTATACTGTGTTCCCGGGAATGCATACTGCAGATAATAAATGCTATTGTGCTTTGTCATCCATGCCCCCTCCAGATAAGGAGCATTCCCCATATAAGCATAAAGAGTCTGTCTCATAGCCGCCAACTCTTCTTCGCTTGCATTTTCCTTACCCGGAATGGAATCGTACAGATTTTTTACATCCTCCTCTATCTGCTCCTGTGTTTTGGGAGTCTTATGATCGGCGCCGTTTCTTTCATAGCCCAGCTCCTCTTCTCTGGCCGCTATTAATTCTACCGGCTCCCCTTTAAGTTTCATAGTATCCCGATCCAGTTCCCCGCCATAAACAGGTGTTACATTGGAAGACCCCCAATACAGATACAGCCTGCCATCCTCATCCTCAAACAGGTTAGGATCCCAGAAGGGAAAGGAACCCTCCACCTTCTCAAAAGGCTCGCTTACAGTAATAAAAATAGCCTCCGATATAACGGATATCCGGTGCATAATCGTAGACAGGCATTTCGCCTACAAAAGGATGGAACTCCCATTCTGCCAGATCCCTGCTTGTAAAAAATCCGCCGGTTACGGATGGAAACAGATAATAGGTCCCATCCACCAAAATCAATGAGGGATCCGCCGCCTCTTTACTGGCATGAAAAATACCGGTCTGCTTTAAATTTCCAAAAAACTGATAGCGGTACTCCAGATTCATTGGGTTACAAATATATTTATTTGCCATATTTTTACTCCTTCTTTCCTGTATCTACGGTCAGCATAACTTCTGCTGCTTCGCATCCGTCTGCTGTAAATGTTACTTTTATCTTACCCGCTTCCTTTCCGGAACGGATTGCGGCCAGAAGATAGCCGTCATAGGTTTTCCATGAGCGAAAACGGTCACCGGAATCTCCGTTTTCCCCACAGGCGTCCCCTGCGGGTCTGTCAACTCTATGTACAAACGGGTTTTTAATTTCCGGCTTCCCTGGTTGGAGAAATAACAGTGAAACTAAAAAAAGATACAAGTCTGCCTTATTTCCTTCGGGCAGTTGCCCAATGTAAGGATGATGTTTATTTTAAAACCACACAAGGAGACGTGCTGAACCTGAAAAGTGAACTTTCCAAATATATATTTCTGGCAGCGGCGGCTTCTCAGACCGATTCCGTCCTCCCTCTGGGGTATATCGAATGCAGCAGCAGATACTGTATTTTATGATGACGGTGGCAAGAGCAGATTAATGTATTTAACTAATGTCAGGGGCAGTTCATACGATAAATGAAGCTGCCCCTTTTAATTTTATTATGGCAAACTCATCCGGAAACGTGTCTCTCTTTTATGATACGTTTCTTCACACTCCTATAGCCATACATCTGGAATGAAGCAATCATATCCTAAACTTCATAATACAATTAAGCAACGTTATAGAAAGCTCCTGAAACAAATCCTCATCA
>NZ_KE992694.1:0-578 GCF_000466465.2 Clostridium sp. KLE 1755 | reverse complement strand
GTTATACGCGGAATCATTGAGTGCATTATACAACTCCAATAGTTCCTTCTTTTCCCGAAACAGCATCCGGAAAACCGTATCCTTCTGATTTCTTACTACGTGCAGTTCTTCTGCCATAAGCTGCTCCTTTCTGTTTGTGTGTGGAGCAACCTTCCCAATCAGCCGCTCCTGCTTTCTTTGTTGGATAGTAAGCATAGAGTTTCTGAATTGAGAATGAAAATTAGACGGCACATGTGGCCAAGATTCGTTAGAAATTTATGCTTGCGTTTATTTTATCACTATTTTTACGTATATTCAACTATTCCTGATATTTATTATTGTAGGATTGATTTTATAAAGCGGTATCGGTTCTCACATTATGAAAAAGTCAGCACCAATAATGCCCTGCCTTTTCCTGTGCCTCCTGTTTACTGATGTCAAAACGGAGTTTCAGTCTTGCTACAGTCTGCTCAAAACTGACACCCAATTCCTTACAGGTTTCCACCATTCCTTGTACTATCCCTTGTTCTATCCCCTGAGCAATTCCATCCTCTTTTCCGTTCTTATACTCGCTTGCACGGATTTTTCTCATTTCCTCT
>NZ_KE992693.1:317617-334764 GCF_000466465.2 Clostridium sp. KLE 1755 | reverse complement strand
TCCGGAGGTACGGGATTACCTGCTGGCGTCCCATCTGGGAAAGGAGCCTGCCATGGCCGCGATTCTGGAAGAGCTGGGGCTAAAGCCCATAATTCATGCCAATCTGGCGCTGGGGGAAGGAACGGGAGCCGTATCCTTTTTCCCTCTTCTTGATATGGCATATCAGGTATACCGGGAAAATGCGACCTTTGAGGATCTGGAGATGGACGCCTATCAGGATTACGGCGCGGGAAAGGGGCCGGAATGCTGATCCTGGTAACGGGAGGAAGCGGAAGCGGCAAATCTGCCTTCGCAGAACAGAAAGCCGTTTCCCTTGCTGCCGGGGGAGAGCTTGTATACCTTGCCACCATGCAGGTATATGGCGAGGAAGGGAAAAAGAAGGTGGAGCGCCACAGACAGCTGCGGCGCGGCAAAGGCTTTGAAACCATAGAACGGCCTGTCCGGGTGGACAGGGCGGAGCCGGGAGAGGATGCCACGGTGCTTCTGGAATGCATGAGCAACCTGATGGCAAATGAAATGTTTTCCCTGGATCCTCCGGAAGAAAAGGAAGGCGGCGGGGAAGAGGCCTGGCGCCGTATTCTGCGCCAGATCGAAGCATTGTACTCCAAATGCCGCCATCTGGTGATTGTGACGGGGGAAGTATTTTCCGACGGCGCTGCCTACGAAGAAGGCACCCTGGATTATATCCGCCAGCTGGGAGAGGTGAACTGCCGCCTTGGCAGGAAGGCGGAGGAGGTCTGGGAAGTGGTGTACGGAATTCCTCTGTCGCTGAAAAAAGGCGGAGAACAGGAAAAAATCAGGCAGATTTGCAGACAAAACTGTGAAATGCAGGAGGATCAGGCATGAAGAAAATAAAATCCATCGGCAGCTCCTTTGCCATTGCGTTTTCCATGTATTCCAAAATTCCCATGCCCCAGGCGGAATGGTCGGAGGAAAACCGGAAATATGTCATCTGTTTTTTCCCGTTGGTGGGAGCTGTGGCAGGTGCGTTATGCTATGCCTGGTACAGGCTGTGCGGAGGTATCAATGCAGGAGCTTTCTTCTATACGGCCGGCATGGCGGCCATTCCGCTGTTTCTTACGGGCGGCATCCATGTGGACGGCTTTATGGATACCATGGATGCCCTGCATTCCTACAGGGATCGGGAGGAAAAGCTGCGGATACTGAAGGATTCCCATATCGGCGCTTTTGCAGTCATTTGTCTGCTGGGGTATTACCTTACTTATCTGGGAGGCATATCCGAGCTGAAAAGTGACAGGGCGGTCCTGTGCTTCTGCCTTGGCTTTCTGCTGTCCAGAACGCTGAGCGGCCTGAGCCTGGTTTATTTTCCCGCGGCGAAAAAGGAAGGACTTCTTTATGCGTTCTCCTCCACCGCCCATAAAAGGTGTGTCCGCCTGGTCCTGCTTTTCCTGCTGGCTGTTTGTCTGTTGGCCCTGCTTTTTGCATCCCCGGTGGGAGGAGCGCTTGCCGCGGCTGGGAATCTGGCGGTATTCCTGTGGTACAGGCATATGTCACAGAAGGAATTCGGCGGTATCACCGGGGATCTGGCAGGCTGTTTTCTGCTGTGCGCCGAATGGATGAGCGCCGTGATACCTGCCCTATTATGCCTGCTGCAGGTTTTGTAGGGGAATTGTAACTTGTAACGTCAGGTCACAGCTTTGCTTCTGACCGTAAGAGTGCGGATTCGGGCTGCCGGCAAAGTGAGGCCCGGAAGCGCGGATGGAGAGCCAGGGAGTTAAAATGGAAGTTTATATCGGAGGAAGGGCACAGGGAAAGCTTGCCTTTGTGAGGGAAAAATATCCGCAAAAGACAAAAATCGCAGATGGTAAATATGCTGCGCAGGAGGAGTGCCTGCGGGCAGAAATTATCGATCATTTTCATCTGTATCTGGGCCGTTTCGGGGCAGATGCAGCCGCCGCCCTGCGTTCGGCGGAACGCATCTGCCGGGAAAATCCGGAAGTGATAATTATCTGCGATGAGATCGGCTGCGGCATTGTGCCGCTGGAAAAAAGCGACAGGGATTACAGGGAAAACGTGGGCCGGATCATGTGCAGGGTAGTGGAACGGGCAGAGCATGTGGAGCGCCTTATCTGCGGCATACCACAGCGCCTGAAGTAAAGCTGCAGCGTTTCGGCAGCACGTGCATTGGCCGGGCTGACCGTATGAAAGTGATTCAGGAGTGCTAAAATCCCATCTCTTAAGGCGATTTGGGATGGGTTTGGCAGTAACTGTGAAGCTGCCAAACAGAGGAGGAAACACATGATCAGGAAGCTCATACTCATCCGCCACGGCATGACGGCGGGAAACAGGGAAAAAAGATATATCGGCATGACGGACGAGAAGCTGTGTCCCATAGGGCGGGAAGTATTAAACCAGGAGAAAAAAAGGGGCCTGTATCCCGCTGCGGATCTCCTTTTTTCAAGCCCGCTCGTTCGCTGCCTGGAGACTGCCGCCATTTTGTATCCCGGGCAGGAACCGTTGATAATCGAAGCCTTCCGCGAATGCAGCTTCGGCCAGTTCGAAGGGAAAAATTATAAAGAACTATCAGGCAATCCGCTGTATCAGGCCTGGATTGACAGCGGCGGCGCCCTTCCTTTTCCCGGAGGAGAGAGCATGGAAAGCTTCCGGGAGCGGTGCGCACGGGGGCTGGGACAGCTGCTTGCCCGCTTTGAAGAGGAGGAAAAACCGCAGACTGCGGCCTGCATTGTCCACGGAGGGACGATAATGGCCCTGCTTTCCCGCTTCGGAACGGAGGGCAAGGACTATTATGACTACCAGTGCGGCAATGGCCAGGGCTATTGCTGCCCGGTGGAAAAGAACGGTAAAGGAGAGATCAGGCTTTCATGGATACAGCCATTGCAATATTCGCAGGATTTATTTTAGATTTGCTCTTCGGGGATCCTTATTGGATGCCCCATCCCATCCGTGCCATGGGGGCGGGGATAGGCCTGCTGGAAAAAAAGCTGCGCCGCCCCGGGCAGTCGCCGCAGGCGCAGTTTTGTTCCGGCCTGCTCCTTGTGTGTATTATGGTGCTGCTGTCCGCCCTGGTTCCGGCGGCTCTGCTTTTCCTTGCCTGCCGGATACATCCCGCGGCAGGAATTGTGCTGGAGTCCTTCATGTGCTACCAGATTCTTGCCACCAAATGCCTGAAGACGGAGAGCATGAAGGTCTGCAAAGCGCTGCGGGAGGGGGATGTGGAAAAAGCGCGGACGGCCGTTTCCATGATTGTGGGACGGGATACCGCGGTATTATCTGAGGAAGGGATCATTAAGGCGGCGGTGGAAACCGTGGCGGAGAATACCTCCGACGGCAGCATTGCCCCTTTATGCTTTCTCCTGCTTGGCGGGCCTGTTGCCGGTTTTGCATACAAGGCAGTGAATACCATGGATTCCATGCTGGGCTATAAGAATGAAAAATATCTGTATTTCGGCAGGGCGGCGGCCCGTCTGGACGACGTGGTCAACTTCATCCCCTCCCGTCTGGCGGCCTGGGCCATGATTGCAGCCTCCCGTCTGTGCGGCCTGGATGCCGCAGGGGCATACCGGATCTGGAAACGGGATCGGTTCTGCCATGTCAGCCCCAATTCGGCGCAGACGGAGTCGGTATGCGCAGGCGCGCTGGGCGTGGCGCTGGCAGGAGATGCGGTTTATTTTGGGAAAACCGTTAAAAAACCCTTTATCGGGGACGCCCGCCGCTGCGTGGAGGCGGAGGATATCGTCAGAGCCAACCGGCTTTTGTACGTATCCGCAGGGATAATCTGGCTGGCAGGGCTGCTGCTTCGGTGGACACTTTGCGGAGGCTGGGGATTATAAAATTCTGCCCTCCGGATTATGACCGGAACCTATCGATGAATGGGCAAAGGAAGAAAGAAAAAACAGGCGGGAACAGATATGGATTTTTTTGAACACGGCGGCCGGAATGGCGGCACAAACATAAGCTATGATTTTTCTGCGAATATCAATCCACTGGGAATGCCGGATACCGCAGCGCAGGTGCTGCAGAGGGAATGGAAACGGGCGGAAAGCTATCCGGAAGAAACCAGCCGCACCCTTTGTGAGGCCATCGCCCGGCAGTGGCAGGCCAAGGAGGCGCAGCTTGTATGCACCAACGGCGCTTCGGAGCTGATTTATGCCGCTGTCCGTGCGCTTAAGCCTGCGGCCGGGCTGATTCTTGCCCCTGCTTTTTCCGAATACGAAAGAGCGCTCCTTGCGGCGGATTGTCCTGTGAGGTGTTTCCCTTTACGGCGGGAAAACGGCTTTCAGGCAGATGAGGGCCTGCTTACGTTCCTGGAACAGCAGCCCTCCGGAAGCCTGCTGTTTCTGTGTAATCCCAATAATCCGGTGGGAAACTGCATGGATCCCAAGCTGTCAGAACGGGTGCTCCGGCTGACGGCCCGGAAAAAAATCTGGCTGGCAGCGGATGAAACTTTCCTGCCCTTTTGCAGGGATTATGAGAACATCAGTATGAAGCGTTTTTACAGGGATTATGGAAATCTCCTGATAATTAACGCCTTTACCAAGCTGTATGCCATGCCGGGCCTGCGTCTGGGCTACGGAATCTGCGCCGACAGGGAGGTTATCCGGCAAATCAGGCGTCAGCTCCCGGCCTGGAACGTATCTGTCCCTGCCCAGTTGGCCGGCCTGGCGGCGCTGCGTGAAGAGGACTATCGGGAGAGAACCATCGGATATCTGGAAAAAGAGCGCGCCTGTCTGATAGAAGGCCTGAAAAAAAGAGATAAGCTGATATACCGTATCTATCCGCCCTGTGCGAATTTTATTTTTTTTGAGGGCGTGCCGGGCCTGGACAGGCTGCTTGCAGGAAAGGGCTTCGCCATCCGCAGCTGTGAGAATTACCGCCGTCTGGGACCTGGCGATTACCGGATAGCGGTACGTACAGGGGAAGAAAATGAAGCGCTGCTTCAGGTGTTGGACGAGCTTGCAAAAGAGCTGTAATAAAGAAAGGCAGGAAAAGGTATGGCAAAAAATCTGATGATTCAGGGGACGATGTCCAATGCGGGAAAAAGCATCCTGACCGCAGGAATTCTGCGCGTTCTGTATCAGGACGGCTACCGCGTCGCCCCCTTTAAGTCACAAAACATGGCTCTGAATTCCTATATTACCAGGGACGGACTGGAAATGGGCCGTGCCCAGGTAATGCAGGCGGAGGCCGCCGGCATTGAACCGGATATCCGGATGAATCCCATATTGCTCAAACCCAACAGTGATATGGGCTCCCAGGTGATTGTAAACGGCGAGGTCCTGGGAAACCGGGAGGCAAAGGAGTATTTTCGCATGAAAAAAAGCCTGATTCCCTCTATTATGAAGGCCTACGGAGAACTGGATAAAAGCTTTGACGTGATTGTCATAGAAGGCGCGGGAAGCCCTGCGGAAATCAACCTGAAGGATAATGATATTGTCAATATGGGACTGGCACGCATGGTTGACGCGCCCGTGCTGTTGGTGGGGGATATCGACCGCGGCGGCGTATTTGCCCAGCTGCTGGGTACCATCTGGCTTCTGGAGGAAGAGGAGCGGGCCAGGGTTAAAGGACTTGTGATCAATAAATTCCGGGGGGATAAAACCATCCTGGATCCCGGACTGAAGCAGCTGTATGACAAATGCCGTATTCCCATAACCGGGGTGATTCCCTACACGAAGCTGGATATCGACGACGAAGACAGCCTTTCGGAACGGCTTGACAGACGACAGACCGGCACAGGGATCGATGCGGCGGTCATCCGTTTCCCGCATATCTCCAATTTTACGGATTTCGGCATGCTGGAGGGCTGCGAGGGCGTTTCCGTCCGGTATGTAAATACGGCGGAGGAGCTGGGAAAACCGGATATTTTGTTCCTGCCCGGCAGCAAAAATACCATGTCGGATCTGCTGTGGATAAGACAGAACGGCCTGGAAGCGGGCATACAGAAAGCCGCCCTGGAGGGCTGCCGCATTTTTGGCATCTGCGGCGGCTATCAGATGCTGGGACAGCGTCTGCTGGATCCGGACGGCTGTGAGCACGGCGGCGAACTGGCCGGACTGGGACTGCTTCCCGTCACCACAACATTTGGCAAAAGGAAGCATCGCACCAGAGTGGAGGGCCGCGTGGAACCAATAGAGGGCATCTATCAGGGAATGAGCGGCGTATCGGCAGAGGGCTATGAAATCCATATGGGAGAAACCTGCCTTCTGGAAACCTGCGGACGTTTTGCCAGCGTGACGGACTGCGTTACCGGAAAACAGTATCCGGACGGCTGTGTCAAAGGGAACGTATGCGGCACGTATATTCATGGAATACTGGACGCCCCCGGTTTGCTGAAGGGCCTTCTGAATCCTGTTTTTCTGGAAAAAGGCATGACTCCGGGCACCTACAGGGATCTGGCAGGTTACAGGCAGGAACAGTATGATATCCTGGCGGATGTCATCCGGGCCCACATGGATATGGATGCGGTCCGGCGGATAATCGGACTGAAATAAGGAGTGAAAATATAATGAATCTGAATCAGATTGGCCCCGGGGAGATCGAAAAAAGAAGCTTTGAAATTATTGAAGAGGAACTGGGAAGAGAGCTGGATCCGGTTTTGAAGCCCATTATTAAAAGAGTAATACATACCACAGCGGATTTCAGCTATGCGGATACCCTGTTTTTTTCCGAAAATGCGGTGGAAAAGGGACTGCAGGCCCTCAGAGAGGGCGTATCCATCATTACGGATACAAATATGGGAAGAGCGGGCATAAATAAGAAAAAACTGGAGCAGTACGGAGGAAAGGTACACTGCTTTATGGCGGATGAAGATGTGGCCGCTGCTGCTTTGACACAACAGACCACCAGGGCCGCCGTGAGCATGGATAAAGCGGCCGCCATGCAGGAGGATTTTATTTTTGCCATCGGCAATGCGCCTACTGCCCTGATACGTCTCTATGAACTGATACAGGAGGGAAAAATCCGTCCCCGGCTGATTATCGGCGTACCGGTGGGATTTGTCAATGTGGTGGAGGCGAAAGAACTGATCCTGACAGCAGGCGTGCCGGTGATAGTGGCGAGAGGCCGGAAGGGCGGCAGCAATGTGGCTGCGGCGATTTGTAATGCGTTGATTTATCAGCTGTAATTTTTGATTCTCCCGACCCTTCCGGCCGATACAAAAACGATACGGAGCTGACATTATTTTTTTACTGAGAATTATGTAAAAAAGGATGAAAAAACTCTTCCTTTCTGATAGGATTAAAAGTATGAACGAAGGATTTTCCATGGGAATAGCTTTTCCAGAAAAAATCCGTCAGGTAAAATGACACGTAAACGAAAAAATATTATCAGGCAGGAGGATACTTTATGGAACCGTCAAAAGAATATGATTCATTATTCAGGCAATATAGTGATAAATCCCAGGAAGAGCTGGAAAGGATTATTTCGTCGGAGGGCGATTATACAGAACTGGCTAAAAAAGCGGCAAGGGACGTATTAAATTCTGACAGGACGAAATATTACCAGAAAATTACAGAACAGGTAAACAAAGAGAAGGCAGTAACGCAAAAAATTGAAATTACACAGAATCATCCATTGTATCATGATATACATCAAATCGCAGGGGATATCAGGTTTATGAGGAATCTTATTATTGCAGGCCTGGCAATCTGTTTTATTTTTGGAATCATCGGCGGTTTTCTGGTATTTTAATGGCCCAAATAATATCCGGGAAATTTATATTGACATATGAATTTCCCGGAGGTAGGATAATAAAAGAAATTGCCGCCGGAGGGCTGGGGAAAACAGTATCTGAAAGTGGCATTGTTCCTGTTGGCCGCGGCTTTCGCGCAGAATATGCTGCAGCCTGGCGAAGGGAAAAAGGATACCGCCGTGTGGCGGTTTTGTTTTAAAGATAAATCTTACATATGTAATCAAATGGAGGCTGATATGAAAAGGAAACGGAGAAGACGCAGGAGGAACCGGGCCGGAATGATGCGGATGAAAAGAATTTTTCTCCTTCTGGCGGCTGTTGTAATCGTTGTGGGGGCAGGAGTCCTGATTTTTAACGGAGTGAAGAAGCTTCTGCCTGCAATTGGAGAGGAAAAGGCGGAAAAGGAACCGGAGACGCCGGAAGAATTGCTTCTATATTATATGGCCTGTATTGAAGACGGAAAATATGAAGAAATGTACCATATGCTGGATGCCCAGACCAGAAGCGGGATTTCAGAGGAGGCCTTTGCAGAACGTAACAAGAAGATTTATGAGGGAATTGAAGCGGCGGATGTCCGGATAACGGTAACACAGGCCCAGGAAAGCGGAAGCCAGGCAGCGACGGTTTTTTATGATACGACAATGGATAGTGTGGCCGGAGAAATTTCCTTTTCCAACCAGGCTGTTTTTTTGAAAAGGACTGGCGAAGAGGAAGGATATCCTTATGCGCTTGTCTGGGAGGACAGCCTGATTTTTCCTGGACTGACGGCCTATGACAAGGTGAAGGTCACAAGAGACGAGGCTGCCAGGGGAACGATTGTGGATCGGAATGGCAGGCTTCTTGCAGGCCGGGGTACGGGTTCTTCGGTGGGCCTGGTGCCCGGGAAAATGCCGGATAATGAAGAAGGGCTGCCGGATGAAACTGAGGTGACGGACGGCCAGGCTGAGTCGGGCGGCGAAACTGCGCAAAGCCGGGTGGAAGACACATCTGAAGCTGTGGAGGCGGAGGAAGAGAACGAATCCGTCATACGCCTGGCAGAGCTTCTCGGGGTTTCCACAGAGAGTATACGGAAGAAGCTGTCGGCCAAATGGGTGAAACCGGATTCCTTTGTTCCGATTAAGACAATCCAGAAGCTGACCGACCAGGAGCTGATGGCGGAATACCCTTCGGAGGAAACCATCCGGAAAAAAGAGCTGCAGGACGCCTTGCTGGCGATTCCTGGTGTGCTGATAACAGATGTGGAGATACGGGACTATCCGCTGGGAAAAGCGGCCGCCCATCTGACCGGCTACATCCAGCAGGTGACGGCGGAGGATCTGGAAAAACATCCCGGGGAGGGCTACCGGTCAAACAGCGTTATCGGCCGCAGCGGCATGGAGCTTCTCTATGAAAAAGAACTGAAGGGCCGTGACGGCTGTGAGATAAGCATCGTGGATGAACAGGGAAATAAAAAAGCCACGCTTGCCCGGATTACAAAAAGGGACGGGGAAACCATTCAGCTCACCATAGATGCCGGACTCCAGCAGGTTCTGTACGAAGCCTATGCGGAGGATAAAAGCTGCTCCGTAGCCATGGATCCTTACACCGGGGAAATCCTTGCCCTGGTAAGCACGCCTTCCTATGACAGCAGGGATTTTATTTATGGCATGTCCCAGACGCTTTGGGACAGCCTGAATGAGGATGAAAGGATGCCCCTTTATAACCGCTTCCGGCAGAAGCTGTGTCCGGGCTCTTCCTTTAAACCCGTCATTGCAGCCATCGGCCTGGATACAGGAGCCATTGATCCCAACGAGGATTACGGCAATGTCGGCCTGTCATGGCAGAAGGATGCCAGCTGGGGAAATTATTATGTAACAACCCTCCATGCCTATGATCCGGTTGTCCTGAAAAATGCCCTGATTTATTCTGACAATATTTATTTTGCCAAGGCAGCTCTGCGCATCGGGGAAAAGGATCTGACAGCATCCCTGGATAAGCTGGGCTTCGGCCAGGAGATTCCCTTTGAAATATCCCTTGCCCCGTCACAGTATTCCAATGAAGAGGGAATTGATTCGGAAATTCAGCTTGCGGACAGCGGATATGGACAGGGACAGGTTCTGGTGAACCCGATCCATCTGGCGGCGCTTTACACAGGCTTTGCCAACGACGGAAACGTGCTGAGGCCGCGTCTGCGCTACCAGTCGGATGCCAAGCCTGAGTTCTGGCTGGAGCAGGCCTATACCCAGGATACGGCCCGCCTGATTGAAGAGGCCATGGAACAGGTAATCGCCTCTCCCCATGGAACCGGACGTAGCGCCTACCGGGAGGATATCCTGCTTGCCGGAAAAACAGGAACCGCAGAAATCAAACAGTCCAAAACGGATACCACAGGTACGGAGCTGGGCTGGTTCTGCGTATTCACGCCTCAGAAAAATGCGGACAGGCCGATTCTTCTTCTTACTATGACGGAGGATGTAAAAGGCAGAGGCGGCAGCGGTTACGTGGTGGGTAAATCAAAGGAGGTCCTCAATTACTATTTCAGCAGAGAATAATTCATCGGACGTCATAAGAGGATATAAACTGATTTTGCCACAGCGCCAGGAAACAGGGCTATGGGAAACATAACTATTTGACAAAGGCCCCCTGCTGAAATTATAATGGTACAGGATAACAGAAAATAAAAGCCGTACCGCTTCCTCAGGGAGGCGGGGAAGGCTGAAAATCAGGAGGCATATAGATGACATTTACGTACCCGGCAGTTTTTACCCCCAAAAAGGAGGGAGCAGGCTATTACGTGGCATTTCCGGATCTGGAAGGCTGTGAGGCACAGGGACCGGATCTGGAGGATGCGATAGATAATGCTGCTGATGCAGCATATAACTGGATCTGTGCGGAAATGGAAGAGGAAGAATGCGAACTTCCCCCGCAGACGCACGAGGATGATATTGAACTGAAGGAAGGGGAATTCGTGAGAAGGATTCTGGTGAGAATCAAGCTGCTTCCCGACAATGACTGATAAAAGACCGGCTGCCCCATTGATATGCCCCTTGTCTGCCTGACAAGGGGCATATCACATGAGGCGCAGGTTATTTTTTTGCCCTGCTATTTAAAAATATGGATGGTGCCGTTGTCGTTCAGGTGACGCAGCAGGGAAAGACTGATTGGAAAGCCGAACAGGCCCACAACACCCAGCAGCTGGACCCCTGCAAACATACTTGCCAGCGTTACCACCGGGTGAAGCCCGATCTGGCTGCCGACGATTTTGGGCTCGATGATATTCCGGATGACCGTTATAAACAGATAGACAATAAGCAGCCCCAGAGACAGGGAATAATTGCCGGTCAGCGCGGAAATCACCATCCAGGGGATCATGATTCCCCCTGTCCCAAGAACCGGAAGGACGTCAAATACCGAAATCAGGAAAGCAATCAATATCGAATTTTTCACACCAATCACCGTCAGCCCAAGAGAAAGCTCCACGAAGGTAATTGACATGATCAAAGCGTAGGAACGGATGCATACAAAAAGGGTTCCCACTACATATTCTTTTACCTGCATAAAAATTTTCTGCGTTTTTCCGCCCAGCTGTTTCAAAAAGAAACCAGTGAGAAGCTCGTAATCCGCGGCAATAAAAAATGTGGAAATAATCATAAGCAGCAGCTTGATGAAAAGTCCCGGCAAGGAGGAGGCAATTCCGGAGATGGTTCCCATGGCGCCAACGGACAGGCCGGATACCATCTGTCCTAACGACTGTGTAAACTGGTTAAAAAGATCTTCCAGGGTGGAAACCAGGGAGGGATCCATTTTTTGCAGAGCCTGCTCCAGATTCCCGAAAATCCCCATTAATACCGGTTCCACATGCCGGGCGTAAATCTGCGGCAGATTCAGCACCAGATCCCTCGTTGAAGAAAATGCGCGGATGCCCACAAGGGAAAGCAGCAAGCCTATGGTGGAATAAAAAATAAGTACCAGCAGGATCGCCGTTGGTTTCTGGGGAATATGAAGCTTACGGGATAAAAATAAAACAGGTTTTCTTAATAAATAGGCCAGAATAAAAGCAATTACAAAGGGAGCCAGTAGGGGCAGCCCATATTTCAGGACGACAAATGCTGCGCACAAAAGAAGTGCATAGTAGAGAAAATTAATGAGGAAAGCTTTCTTTTTTTCCATTTTTATCATCGGCAGGGCCGTCATGCGCCCTGCCTTGTCCTTTCTATAATCAGTTTACCCGGTATTTAAACGGTTATCTGAGTCTATTCAAAAATCATGACCAACAGACCGGCTTTTTTGCCGGAAATACAAAAAAAGCACAGCCCCTGCCATAATGGGCAGAGGTTATGCATGTTTTATGGGAACTGCGTTAAAATCCTGTGTATCAAGCCGCGGGGGAGCGGCCGGCCTGGTTGTCATTCGATAATTTTTCTCCCGGGGTACCATTTTTATTCATTGTAAAGGATATGTAAAGGGGTGGCAAGATGAAAAGGGAATTTTTTACACAGATTTAACACAGGAGCTTCCTGTTCCCACTCCATAGGGGAGAAATTGATTATTGGAAAAAGCATAAATCTATATTATATGGAATTAATTTTTTTGTGGTCAGTTTAAAACATACATTTGTTATCTGCCGGCAGTTTGTGCTAAAAGGGCAGCGCAGTAATCGGCTTCCTATTTACCGGATTTCTAAAATCCCCTGAAATACTGAAAAAACAGGCCTTTTATTCGGCCTGTTTACAGATAGCTGGAATTATTAATTCAAATATATACTGAATACCGTAAAAACGCTTTCGTAAATTCTATCCTTATGCGAAAATGAATATAAGTTTAAAACTGGTATTTCGTGGCAATTTAAACTCGACACTGGAATTTATTGTAAGACAAGTTTTATATTTTGTCAATTAATGAGTATAAAATAATACTTAAATGTCATTTTTTGCGTTTCTTATTTATAATACAGGTAACAGCGTGCCTGTATAAAGGCTAAATGAAAATGATATACAGATAATCCGGGGACCTAAATTGCCATTGATACCTTTTTGATTTATAAGCCGTCAAATTTTTCGTCAGATTCTGGGAGGACATTATGGCAAGAAAAGGAGAGAACATTTATAAAAGGAAGGATGGACGATGGGAAGGAAGGTATGGTGCGGGAAGGCTCCCGGACGGAAGAGCCAGATACCGTTCGGTTTACGGGAAAACCTACAGGGAAGTGAAGGAAAAGCTTCTTATTAAAAAGAGAGATGCCTGCCTGGCAGGCGGAAAAAAAAACATGCTGCCGCCGGGGCTTACGATCCGGGAATCCGTCCGCCTGTGGATGGAGGAGAATCAGACGAAATGGAAGGAATCCACATTTGCTACCTACCGTTCCATTGCGGAGAAACATATCCTGCCAGTCATCGGCAGACAGGCGGTTTCCGGTTTTGATGAGGAAGCCTGGCGCGCTTATTTTGAAGTCCTGCGCGGACAGGCCTGCGCAGCGCAGGAAAAAAAGCTGTCCGAAACCTATCTTCATCAGATTTTCATCCTGCTCAGCCAGATTTTTCATTTCCTGGGGAAAAAATTCCGCTGCAACAGACCGGAGCTGCCCTCGGTTACCTCCCCGGCTAAAGCACAGATTCCGCAGCCGCCGGAAGGGCGCGAACTTAAAAAACTGGAGGAACACCTTATAAAAAGCGCACAGGAAGGAGATCTGACCAGCCTGGGGGTGCTGCTGTCGGGCTGCAGCGGAATCCGGATTGGCGAGCTTTGCGCACTGCAGTGGAAAGACATTGATTTAGAAAAAGAAAGTATCATAGTACGCAAAACAATGCAGAGAATACGAACTTTTTCCTCCGCAGACGAAGCTGGCATGGCGGGAAAGACCGGAACCAGGGTGATTATAACCGCGCCGAAATCCAGGAATTCCATCCGGGAGATCCCTCTGCCGGGATTCCTTGTGGAACTGCTGAAAACCGCCAGGAAAAGCGGCCAAATATCTGAGGAAGGCTATGTACTGAAGGGGATAAGGAAGGAATATACAGAACCGCGCACGCTGCAGTACCGTTTTCAGGCAATCCTGAAAAAACTGGGGATCCCAGGCTTCAATTTTCATATGCTGCGCCATATTTTTGCCACAAACTGTATTTCCCAGGGATTTGACATGAAGACGCTGAGTGAACTGCTGGGACATTCCAATGTGGGCACGACTATGCGTATTTATGTGCACTCGGATATGGAACGGAAAAAAATGCTGATGTCAGGATATAAAATGGCGGCCTGAATAACCGCTTCCGGTACAGGTTGAATGGAACCTTTGCGGAAGTTTTTTTGTCATGCCTGTTTTTCCAGACGTATCCGGCCATAAAATATAAAAAGGCCGGAATTCCGTATCATCAGGCAGACAGGTTTTCAGAAGCCGTCAAAAAAATGGTCATTAATTCAACAGAAGTGTAGAAAACAGCTCCGGCGGTTCTTTTTCGCAAAAGGATAGATTTTGCGAAAATAAACTGCCGGAACTGTTTTTTGATCAGAGGTTCCCGCAATAGACGCCTTATAAGCCAATAACAGAATATAACGATTGTACACCAGAAAAAAGAACGCCGGAAGGTGGGAAACAATGGAAAAAGATACGTATGACAGAAAAGCGGCTGGAAAGCGGATCCGTGAGAAACGCAGACAGCTGGGAATCACAATGAAGGAAGCCGCGGAACAGCTGGGACGTGTGCCTACTTATTATGCGGACATTGAAAGGGGAAACTGCGGGATGTCGGTGGAAACGATGATCGCAATTTCCAGACTGTACCATATGTCCCTGGATTACCTGATTCTTGGGAAAGAAGATGATGACAGGGCGGTCAAAGACAGGGAAATAAACCGGACAGAAGAATCTGAGGCGGTATATCAGCTGCTGAACAGTGTGTCAAAGCGGGAGCGGATGTATGCGGCGAAGGTGCTGCGGACTTTTTTGATTGCCTGCAGTGATGTGGGTTTGAAGGAAGAGGAACTGCAGACGGATGGCGATGGGCAGTTAGATGGCCTGAAAAACGGATAGAGACAGGAAACGGGATGGAATAGTTGGTATGGGTGGAATAGAGAATATCCAGGGGTTAGAAAATATCCATGGATTAGAAGATATCCATGGGTTAGAAGATATTCAAGGATTTACTGATATTCATTGCCATGTGCTGCCGATGGTGGATGACGGGGCGGAAACGATGGAAATGGCGCTGGACATGCTGAGGATTGCGGCAGAGGAAGGTATCCGGAAAATGATTCTGACACCTCACCAGAAGGCGGACAGAAAATGTGTCACTCCGGAAGGAATTATCAGGCGGATGGTTCTGCTTCAGGAAGAGGCGGATAAAAAAGGAATTCCGGTAAAACTGTTTCCGGGAAATGAAATTTTTTACAGACATGGGCTGGGAGAACTGCTGGAGCTGGGAAAAATCAGGACACTGGCGGATTCTCATTATGTATTGGTGGAATTCCTGCCCGGTGAGGACTTTGGGTATATACGGGATGCTTTAAACCGGCTTATTTCTTTTGGATACTGGCCGGTGGTGGCACATGTGGAGAGATACATGAATGTGGTGAAGAATCTGCAGAAAGCAGAGGAGCTGAAAGAGGATACCGGGTGTTATTTTCAGATAAATGCAGCGAGCGTCATGGGGGAGCATGGATTTGGAGAGAAAGCGATTACAAGGAAGCTGTTGAAGCAGGGAGCCGTTGATTTTGTAGGGACGGACGCCCACCGGAGTGAAGGCAGGCGGGGCCCCCGCCTGAGAGAATGCGCCGAATGGATACAGAAAAGGCTTGGGAAGGATTATGCAGATAAGCTTTTGATTGGGAACCCGCAGGCGGTACTGGAGGACAGGGTGATTTAGCGCAGAGAGAAAATGCAGATAGGAAATATAGATAGAAAGTACAGATAGAAAATACAGATGGAAAGTACAAATAGAAAATACGGATAGATACTGTAAATTGATTATGCAGACAGGTCAAATGTTAATCACAGTCAATGGATATTAAACTTTATCAGATAAGAAACAGGATGGGAGAAAGCAAGGAATGGAAGAGAATACAATACGCCAGACGGATGAAATTGAGATTGATTTATGGGAAATCTGTCTGGTGCTGATACATAATCTGGCATTGATTATTTCCGTGGGAATCATGGTGGCGCTGGGCACTTTTCTGTTTACGCAGCTGCTGGTGACGCCTACTTATGAGTCCACTACTAAGATATATATATTGAATAAACAGGAAAATGCTTCGGTTACTTATTCGGATATCCAGTTGGGTACACAGCTGACGAAGGACTATGCGGAGTTGATCCAGAGCCGGTTTGTCTTAGAAGAAGTGGTACAGGGGATGGGGCTTGATCTGACGTATGAGCAGATGAAGGAAAAGGTTTCGGTTACTACGCCGACGGATACCCGTATTCTGGCGATTACAGTAAAAGATTCCGACCCGGTAATGGCGATGAAAATGGCCAATGCGATCCGGGAGGCTGCCGCAGTACATATCATGAACGTGATGGACATCCAGGCGGTGAATGTGGCGGAGACTGCAAACATGCCGATGAAAAAGGCGAGTCCCAGCGTATTGAAGAATACGTTTATTGGCGGGCTGCTTGGGGTATTTCTGATAATCGCTGTTGTGCTGGTCCGTTACCTGATGGATGACACGGTGAAAACCCCGGAGGATGTGGAGAAGTATCTGCAGCTTTCTACCTTGGCGGTAATTCCGTTAAATGAAGGGGAAAGCGAAGGAAAAAAGAAAAAGAAGAAAGTAAAAAGAAGCTAGAAAGTTAGCTGGAACAACGATGATTTAGAAAAAGGCGGGCAGGAACGAGAAGAAGTTTTTTCTGCTGTTATCATACGCGGCTTGTAAACGAAAGAAAAAAGAAGGCGGAGAAAGAATGCAGACGGTAAATTTTAATGCAATAGAGAAACTGGATTTCCGGACGAAGGAAAGCTATAAGACACTGCGGACGAACCTGGAATTTTCCGGCAGGGACAGGAAGGTGATTTCTGTAACCAGCTGTACGCCGAATGAAGGAAAGACCAGCGTCTCCTTTCAGCTGGCACTGTCGGTTGCGGAAGGCGGCAAGCGGGTGGTCCTTGTGGATGCAGACTTGAGAAAATCAGTACTGAAGGGAAGATATAAGACGAATGCTTCCAGGTACGGACTGTCTCATTATTTGAGCGGGCAGGCCTCAATTCAGGATATCACATGCAGGACAAATATTGAGAACTTCTTTGTTATTTTTTCCGGCCCAGTGCCGCCTAATCCCAGTGAACTGTTGGGGAACGATGCATTTCGTCTGCTGCTGGAATATCTACGGAATGAATACGATTATGTGATTGTAGATACGCCGCCGCTGGGAAGCGTAATTGACGGGGCAGTTGCCGCACAGTATTGCGATGGAACGGTAGTTGTGATTGAAAGCGGCGCAATCAGCTATAAGTTTGCGCAGAAGGTGAAGGAGCAGCTGGAGAAGGTGGACTGCCGGATCCTG
>NZ_KE992693.1:295766-317517 GCF_000466465.2 Clostridium sp. KLE 1755 | reverse complement strand
GATCCTGGGAGTGATACTGAATAAGGTGAATATGAGCGGCAAGGGGTATTACGGCGCTTACTATGGAAAATATTATGGGAAGTATTATGGAAAGTATTACGGAGGGAATGAGGAAGGCGGACTGCATTCTGCAGTAGTGCAGAAGGGGCTGAAACCGGTAAAGGCCGGGCAGAAGCAGGAAGAGAATGGCGCAGGTTTGAAAGGGCACGAAGGCAGGACTGCGGCAAAGGCTGACGGAAATGTGAAACTGGCTGTCGGAGATTCCGGGGAGGAACAAGCGGAAGGCCTGTATGAAGAAGATGACATGATACAGCTGGATGTGGATATCGTGCAGTTGGAGGAAGCTGAAATAGAAATGCTGGAAGAACCGGAGGAATCAGGAGGGGAGAAAAAATGGAAATAAAAAAACTGGCAATTGGAATAGGGATTGTGGATGCTGTCCTTCTTGTTGTATGCCTGTTCCTGTATCTGGGGAAGGACAGAACGCCGCCAGTGATATCCTTTGGCGATAGTACGGCGGTCTATGAAGACGGGATGGACGAGAGTCTCCTGCTGCAGGAAGTAACAGCGACGGATGACAGAGACGGAGATGTGAGCAATAGCCTGATGGTGGAAAAAGTAGCTGGAACAAACGGAAAAGAAGTGATCGTAACGTTTGTAGCACTGGATCAATCCAATAATGTGGGCAAGGCATCGAAGGTGTTTGCAGTTGCTTCAGAATCTGCTGCTGCGCCCGATGGTGAAGATATGCAGGCGGACGATGGAAATGGAATGAGTCAGAATGAGACGGAATCAGGCACGGTAATGAGAGATGATTCGACGGAGGGTAACAGCTCTGAGGATGGCGGGGCTGCGGATAACCGCGATGCCAAAGATACACAGCAGGATGGAAATGCCGGGGATGAAAACAGCGGGAAAGAAAATACCGGAAACGAAAACCGGGAAGATGGAGACGGAAATGAAGAACAGTCGGGTCCTGCTCCTGTACTGGTGATGAATTCTGATGAGATTATTACTAAAAAAGGAACTGCACCGAACTGGAATACGGTAATAGAGACAATGTCGGACGATAAAGATGATTATAATACGCTTTATAATAACCTGAAGCTGGAAGGACATGTGGATCTTAGCAGGCCTGGGGAATATCCGGTGACATTGTATACGGTGGATTCGGATGGGAACAGGTCAGAGATGAGAGAACTGGTTGTAAAGGTGGAATAGAAAAAATAGGAAAGAGGATGCGGGTGGGATGCAGTAGGCCGGCTGGGAATACAGCTGGAAAAAGGCTAAATAAAGGTTCAAGAAAGGCGGGGAATAAATGAGAAAAAGCATATACAAAATGGTGCCGTTAATTGTCCTGTTCGTATTATTGCTTTGTGGATGCGGAGAGAGTGAAAACAGCGGTGGAAGCACGCTTCCATTCCCCAATTACAGTACAGTCCTGGAGCAAAATGACGATACATCAGCATATGCGTGGGCTGGAGAAGCCGTTATCCCGGCCAGGATATACTTTGATAATACAGGAAGCATGGAAGGGTTTACATTCGATGAAAATTTCAGCCGCAGTCCGGATCCCTCTTATTTAGCCCTGATAAGGTGCCTGCGTGATATGAGCAGGCTGCAGGATGCAGTCTATTATACGATAGACAGGTATCAGCAGCGGTGGGTGGAATATGAAGGAAGTGTTTATCAGGATTTTGCTGCGGATGGCTTCCATGTAGGATGGAACGAAACCGAAGCGGGGCCGCTTACAAGCCTCTTTTTTGAGGGTGGGTTAGACGCAGGATACGTTAATGTCATTCTTACGGATTTAGCGGAGCAGAACCTCAACAATACAAAGCTTGCACAGCAGATACAGAAGCTTTGTGAGGAAGAAGACTGTGCGGCGGAATTGTTTGTGTTCTCTTTTGAGTTCCATGGGAATACCCAGGTACCAAATCCGGATCAGATTTCCAATATGCTGGATGAGCGGGTGGATGGCAAAAGACCATATTATATGCTTATTACGGGACCAAAGCAGTATGTAGCTAAATACAGGACGGAGCTGACGGAGCTGCTTGCCGGACAGCAATTGACTGAGGGAAAGGATTATTTTACTGCCACAAGCAGACTGTCTGTAAATGAGGTCAAGGCAGATGTAACGGATGTCGTATTTGAGCCTTTTGCTGATTATGAGGAAATGAAAGAGTTGTATTCAGGGAAGGGCAAAACGAGTGGCGGCGGAAAGAAATACGGAGGAAAAAACAACGCGGAAGACTTGGGTACTGAAGAAACTTTGCAGGCAGAGTCAACAAGCACCAGACCTTCAAAAAACCTGATTCCCTATAACAATGTATCCCAGCTGTTTGAAGGAACACTCCCTACCCAAATAGCGGCGTTCCAATACCGGAAGGCAGAAGGAGTCCCTGAAAAAATGGGGGATTGGGAGCTGAATTTCTACGTTCCGCTCAGCGATGGAAAGAACCCGAATATCACTTACACCTGTGATTACCGGATATACAGACTTTCCGGGGAAAATGAAGACAGCACACAGGAAACCGAAACAGAGGAAGGAATGAAGCAGAAAGAGGAGAAACTGAGGGAATGGGTTGCAGACGGTAATTCCAGAGTGGAGATTATGCAGGAAATTACGGAAGAATATGAGGGTGCTATGCCTGAATATCCAACAGCTGTCTTCTTTTCCTGTAAGGACAAACCGACAGAAAAAGGGCATAGCCCCAGAGAAAAGGAAATATTGATAATTTTCAAGATAATGAAAGAGGAACGGGTGCCTTATGAAAGGCCGGAATGGCTTTACAGGTTTGACACGTCAAGCTCAGATGAGCCGGATGATTATTTCCAACATACCTACAACCTGATAGGTTTCTATGACATCCTGTTTGGCTACCGGAACAAACGAATGGAAGATGACACGCTCCGCTTTGTATCTTCGTATGCGGAAATACCTGTATTAATTACGGATCTGAAAGAATAGGAGGGCATCAAAAATGAAGAAATATCTGTTCGGAAGTGGAACGATAGCAGCGGGAATTGGGGCTTCAGCCTTGATAAGCGGCATCCTTTTATCAATGGATCTTGCCATGTTTAACCCGGATAACAGAGGGAGCCTGATGATGCAGTTGTTCCTGATCCCCCTCATAGTACTGTGGGGCAGCTATACATTATGGTATTGGACACAGGCGAAAAAGCGAACAAGAGATATGAAAAATTACAGTACGAGTCTTGTTCTGCTGATAGCAGTGATAATCGCAGACGCCGCTCTTGCTTTCGGGCTGGTGCAGCTGCAGGGATTTCTGGATGAAGCCTGGGGACATGTCATCCTTAATGTACTGATTACCGGAGCTGCATTCTGTATTTCCCTGGAAAAATTCAGACCCTGGTAGGAGGAGGTATACGATGAGAAAGGTATTTGTGGCGATGTTCGGGGGAACACCCTCAAGAGGAGAAATCTGTTTATATCTGAACTGTGCGGCGGGTATATATCAGGATTGTGAAATCAGATGCTACCCTATTGATAAGGATACGAGAAGTGCCAATTATGTGGACAGCAGAACCTTCTGTGAAATGTACAATGATTTTCGGAAGGTTATGGAAGGCGGAGAAATGGCGGCAACAGCTGTTTCCAGGGTGGAAGATCTCTTCGAAGATATGCTGGAACAGGCGGGAATACGTGCGCAGGATGAGTCCATCCGCTATATCATGGCTATGGAAAAGGAACTAAATGATAAAGACAGGGAATTGCTTGATATTTGTCTGACAAAAGAGGAACAGAACAGAAACCTGGAAGGCGGGTATTATGGCAAGGCCAATTTGGGGGCAGTGACCAGTGACGTACTGATATATAAAAAGGTTTATAAGGAAATCAGTATGGTAAAGGATGTAGAAAATGAACTGGCTGCGGGAAATGAGATAGACTTTATTATATTGTGTACCTCCTTCGGTGGAACCGGAGCCAGTCTTGGTGTGAATTTCGGGGAGTTTTTGGCGGAGAACTTCCAAGGCAAAAGGGATAATCTGCGGATCCACTGTATCCATGTACAACCCTATTTTTCTTTTCCGGATCCTGAAAGTGATGATCAGAACCAGATTAATTACCATAAGTTCTATGCAAAATCGGCTACAGTAACGATTGTGCTTGGGGATGAAAAGAAGCTGATAAAAAGTGGAAAAGAACAGGATCCGGTGTTTGACAGCTTCTATTATTTGGGACAGGAGGTTCTAGATCGTGTTTCTGATGTAAATGCGGCAAAAGACAGGCAAAAGAATAAACTGCACATAATAGATATGCTGGTTGCGCTTGCTGTTAATGACATCCTGAAAAAAAGTAATGAAAATAATTACAATCTTTTCGGATATCAGTATTCTCATGAAGGAACAGAATTTATTTCATGGGAACACATGCCCCAGGGAATTGGATTTAAGGAAAAGCATGTAAGATTTATGCGGTTTTCCTCATTTTTGCTGGCATGTCTGGAACCACTGTTCCGTCCTGAATTTGAAGGCTATGTAAGAGAAGCGCTGATTATCCATCTGTATGGCCAGAAAGGACTTTTTTATAATGCGAAGGCAAATGTGATTGAAGAAATTGATACGCAGCTTCGTGAAACCGTCCTGTGCTGCTGCGGCTTCTGCAGAAAATATATGGAATATTGGTTAGAACTTGAGGATACTACCAAATATGGACAGGAAGAAAACAGCGTCACCCGGTTTTTTAATAAAGACGCAATCAAGTATATTCTGGAGTGTGGTAAAGATGGATATGTAACAGTACGGCAACGGATGGATCCTGATGAACTGACAGAGGTAGAAGAGTATGCCAATTATCCAAAAAAGAAAAAGGGACTTGATATTTATGACAGCCTGCTGAACCGGAAAAGCCTGCATAAGATTGCAGAAAAAGGAAAGTCCGGCAGTGAAATTGCCAGGGAATTGCTCTTGTGCATCTATGATTTGTGCAAAGTCGGAGAGGAGGAACAGGGATGAAGATTATTGCTGCAGTGCCATTTCCCTTAGAAAACGGAGGGGAAATTATTCCGGCTAATGAACCGGGATTTCACAACATAATCAAGTCGCTGGGGGAACTGGGGCAGATGACAGCCAGGGAACATGCGGAGACAGCCGGGCTTGATGCCATCTCTTCCGGTACGGCACATGTAATAAAGCTCCGCAGTGATATGAAGACTGGCGATGCGAAGGAACGGTATGAAGAAGAACTGTGGCGCAAGGTAATAACTATATTCGCACTGAGCAAATACAGGGCATCGGATATTCGTATAGAAGAAATTAAAGAAAGCGAATGCAGCCCTCTTGTATGGTATATTTTCGGCCGCAGGCTGGCGGGGAATACTGAATGCAATGACAGGCTCTTCCTTCTTCAGCTGGAGGGTAAGAATATCGCCATTTTTGATAAGGATGGCTTTTTACTGCCCATGGCAGAGTTTCCCGAGCAGATAGAAGAGGATATGGGAGAGGACTGCATACAGAGACTTCAGGATTATGAAAAGAATATTCTTTATACCTACTTAACCCGTATTGAGGAAGAGGCGATTGAATACAAATATTATATTGTCCGCTTCTGTACTGCTCTGAAAGAGCAGGGAGCCAAACTGCTTCCGGAGGATAGCTACAGAATCCACCCTGAGTCGGACAATGTAAGGAAAGCGGTATTTGGTGAAAAGAATACGGGAAAGAAATTTTTTGAACTGCCGGTTCTTGCAGTTGACCTTCCGGCCATATTCAATTCCACTCTCTTGTTTGCCTCAACGGAAGTTAAGCCCATTTCAGATGTGGATGAAGGAAAAGAATTTGGAAAAGAAAATGTGTTTTCATTCCAATTGATACTGAAGGATGATCCATTTTATTTTTCCGGATTTTTGCCGTTATCCGAAAAAATGGTGAATTTTCTTGAAGAAACACCGAATGTGTATATGACGGGAGTGGATATAGACGCAAGTCACTTTGGAGCAAAGAAAAATCTGGTTATTACTTTCCGACTTAAAGTTGAAAATGAATTTATTAAAGTAACCAGGTGTTACCGGAAGGAAGCTTTGATTTATGCATCGGGAGTACCCATAATAACCGCTTTTCCCTATGTGAAATTGCCTGTAAAGTATTGGAAAAAGTACTATATGGCGCTCCTGAAATGTAAAGATGATGGTGAGGAAGGAACAGCTCTGCAGGAATTTCTGGAAGATTTCATTCAGATAAAAGGCAGCATGATTGATATGGCGGATGACGACATCTACTGTTCCAATGTATTGACAAGCCAGGAGAAATTTAAAAAAGAATGGTATTATGCCGCCTATAACAGACTTCCATCTTTTGTGAAACTCTGCAGGACGGATTTCGGTCTCCCCGATGCTGTAAGAAATCCCAAAAAGAAAAGTGAATATCTGGGAGCTATCTGCGTAGGCACGCCGTCTTTGTCGGAAACCGATTTTTCAAAGACATATCGGTGGGCTCTGGATATGGGAACCCGTAATACGATTGTTGCTTATAAGGATATTAACGGTAAAGATATTAACTATAGATTGGCCAGGAAGGGGCTGTATGAGGTACTTCTTTCCGGGACGGAGGGCAGGAGGGACAGTCTGTTTGCAAGGCAGTGCTATGCGCCGGAACGGGAGATCAACAGAGGCTTCCCTACCATGAGCAGGATATATAAACAGGGATTTGGAGAATCTGAAATATATTGCTATGAACAGGGGTGCGCCCTTTTCCCGGATCTGGAACTGCTGAATGAATTTATGGAAGGGAAAAAACCGCTTCTGGACGACAAGGTGGTAACAGATATTAAGTTCGGAAATGAATATGGCCCGGAAGAAGGAAATCTTTATGAAAAAGCTCTTCAGATATTCCTCTACAATATGTTATGGCTTGGCGCATTGGAATGTGCCCTCAATGGAGCAGGTAAAATGCAGGTATGTATTTCCTATCCGAGAAGTAATGTATATGAAAGAATTCAGAAGGTTTGGGGCAAGATTATCTCTCTTCTTAACAAGAACAGCGGCATTGTCATAGAGAAGACAACCTATTGTTCCGAAGCCGAAGCCAATGCACGCTACCTGCAGAAAGCTATGTTGGAGACACCGGAAAAACTGGTATCAGCCGGAAGTACCTTTGGCATCTGTGATATTGGTGCAGGAACCAGCGATTTTAATCTGTTTATAGGAGAAACGCAGGAAAATCAGCTTCCAAAGAGAATACAGTTTTCCATGCGATATGCGGGAAGGGAAATTCTGGCGGACACGATAGAATTATTCTTCCGCGGAAAAAGTGACGGATTCAGGGGGTTGTGGGAGATTCCCTCTAAAACCGGTGTGGATAATAAGGTGTATTCGGATGCAAAGAAACTGATAGACATGTATGAGGATTTTGAAAAGGATCAGATGGAAAAACCGGATGAAAACGGAGTGGGAGATCCGGGGATACAGGACAGTAAGCGAAATATTATTCAGATGCTTATTGAAAAAGTGGGAATTCAAAAAGATTTGAATGTCAGTACTTCGAATATATACGTAAAATTTGCAGTCATTTTAACCTATAAATATTTGAATCTTTTCCGTGTCTATGGCAGACTGCTTCAGCTTTTCTATAACAGCCGGAGTGGAAACTTCAAACTGTTCTTATATGGGGGCGGTAAGCAGGCACTTAGAAATATCATAAATTTTCCTCTGGACCAATTCCAGAAGACAGAGTTTGGGATATATGTTACCCGCCTGCTGAGCAAAGAAGCCGGGATCAGTGAAAGTGCCATGATTATTGCGGTAGACGGCAAATACCGTAAGACAGAGGTGGTCGAAGGCATGGTGGAAACAGGAAAGTATATATCGCCAATAAATAATGAAGCGCTGGATGACCGTGATAAGATAGATGCTTATTGGAAGGAAACCTGTCATACAGCGGTATTTCCTGCGGCCGCACCGGATCAGGCGGAAATCGAAAACCTGATTAGTGAATACCATAATTTTATACAGGAAGTCAAAGGACAGAGCTTTCTGAGTCTCAGAACCGAAGAAGGGGAAACGCAGGTTTATGATTTGATCTCGGTCGGGAAAAGTGAGGATAAAGCCACTGAAAAGGAAAAAAACAACAGAGCCTTTTTCCGGCAGAGTGCGGAAAATTTGTGGTCGCAAATAAGCCGGGACAAAGACAACCCTAAATGTCTGTGGAATATCCTGTTTGATGTAAAAATGTCCAATTACCTTCTTATGAAGAATCTGTAAGCAGTGATTTCCTGCCGTTTTCAACAGGTAAGGTATTTGAAAACGGCAGGAAAAACGAAAGATGGAAGGGGAAAATGTGAAGAAAGTATTCAAATTGACAGATGCTTTTTATTCGTTGTTGCTTTTGGTAATTCCGTTTTTTTTCGAACTGTGGATGCTCGGTATATTCAAACAGCCTTTTTCGGTGTATTGGGCTTTGGGGATTTCAGTCATTTATTTAGTCGCCTTATCATCTAAATACCGGAAGATTAGGAACCTCGAAAAATGTTTTCATTCACTCGGAGATAAAGCAGAAAAAGCAGATAAAGAAAATACGGAAATTAAAAATAAGTATGAGAATTTAAAAAATGAGCATGAAAACCTAAAAAGCGAGCATGAAAACCTGAAATATGAAAATACGCAATTGAAGGAGAATGAAAAAGAAAAGAATGATGAACTACAAAACGTGCTTAACTTAATAAAACAGAGCTTGGAACTTATTGTGAAGCAGCAATCTCAGATTCTTGAAGATCGTGAACTGTCGAGGGAACACTTAGTAAAAGAAGAACAGGGGAACGAAGAACAGAAAACAACAACAGATGAAGCAATAGAAGAAGAGAATATTGCTGAAATATCAGATTCAGATGAAATGCAATCTCCTGCCAAAACGAAACCGGATAATGAAGAAGGAAATGACAGCGGGATACAGACAGAAGCGGAGACTGCAAAGGAAGAAGAGGTTCCTGTTATCTATCCGGAAGAAGGAAGCGGAAAAGCTATTTATATTCTATTAAGAGATCTGGAAAATGATGAATTGTTATGGGAACAGGGAATATTTTACAAAATATCTGGTAAAGGTTCATTTGAAATTATAGAGAGCTTGGAGAAGATATATATTTATCCGAGAAAAGTGAAAACCAATGGAAAACTTTCGTTAGAACAGTGTGATAATTATGGCTATAAAAGAGTGTTTGAAATAGAACCAGTAACAGAAAATCAGATAAAAATCACCAAAATCATACCTGCCGAAGTAAAAATAGTAGGACAAGATAAAATTATACTGCTTCATAAAGGAAAAATTATCACATCAGAAAACGGATAAGGAATATAAGCTGTAAATCAGATTTTTGAGAGGGGCGGAATTTTGGATAAACAGTTGAATGAATTATCCATAATTGTTAAGGAAAAGCTGATAGATCTTGGGCAAAACGAGTTATTCTGGCTGGTTCTGACAGCGATAATACTCATTATTCTCATTGGGAACGAGCAGATGAGAAAAGCAGGGCTTGGCAAAGGCATTATGGGCGCCATAAAGGAATTAATACTATATATTTCTGCGCTGATAGTGGATATTATTGATGCCGTGAAAAGTGCAATCAGCTTTAAGGACGGGATCAGGACGCTTCTTTTCGGACATTTTTCGGAAAGTGCACAGTTTGTCATGATGAATTATGCCATTACCTTCCTGAGCGCAACATCTTTCCTTATGGTAACAGGCGGGCTGGATAATGTAATTGATACTGTATCAGCAATTTTTATGGCTTTTGGGCTGCAGACAGCCTTTCTGCTTTTCTCTTCCAGGCTTGTCAGATATTTTTTCCCAAGATATGCCCGTGCAAGGAGAATAACAAGGTACTATCAGACAGAAAAAATACCAGACAGAAAAATATCAAATACAGGCAAAGTGGACAGTGATAATTTTGCAAGTGCATATAAAACAGTCTACATAAACTCAGGTGATAAGGACGGTACAAATGAACAGCTGAAAGAAATAGCAAAGATCGGAAAAATAGTTATTATGTCATTTGCGGTTATTGTAACCGGCTTGATTTTATCATTTTTTTCTGCAGTTTATCTATGTGAACAAAGAATTGCACGGGAAACGGCGGCGGACAGAGAATATGGAGTGGTCCGGTTCCTGGAAAAAGATCAGCAGCACTATAAAGAAAAGCTGGAGTTATATTATGAAAACACAAAAGATTTTTTGAATGATTTCCTGTATGAAGCGAGAGATATATGCAAAAAAGCAGAGGAAGAGGATCTGTCATCAAGAGCGACTGATATTATTAATGAACTTGCAAACGGAAAAGCTGATTTTGAAGCCGAGGAGTTTGCTGAAAATTTTAAATTATTTTTGGATGATATACACGTTTATGATCAAAATTCCGATATTTTATTTGGAGAAACAGGCTATGATTTAAACGATTTAAAAATAGCAGTAGATAATTATTTAATCATGCGGGGATATTTTGCATCGGAAAACGAAGACCCACTTGATAATATACAAAATTTCTTAGACAGTACTGCTGATAGTAGTGGTGAGAACGCGGAAGGTGAGGCAAAACAATATGCAGAATTAATTTATCATTATTTGGAAAAGATGGAAATCTTCAGCAGCATAAGAGACGTAAATCCGGATAAAATCAGCGGTTACCCCAATTTCCATGAAAGCTCCTATAGAAATTATCTTGGCGCGCTGAACTGGCTCAAAATTATTGACCAGGAAGTGAGTGACCAGGAAAGATCCTTTGAAGAGGTTTGGTATCTTATTGCCGACAGGATGCACTTTTATGATTATCCCAAAACAGTCATGTCGATTGTAATGGGAGTGATTATGGAAGGATTTATTCTGGTTTTATGTTTCCTTCGAGGGCATTTAAGGCCTGCAGAAAAAGCTTTGAAAAAAAGGAATGTTATAGCTGCAGCATTTCTTAACCAATACATAGATATTGCTTCAGAACAGCGGGATTCTCATTGGAATGTTGTTATATGCATTACTGCTGCGGTAGCTATTGCAGGAGGAATGGTGATCCGATATATTGGACAGCCCCTGATGACTTATCTGCTTTTCATGACTGTGATTCTGTTCCTGATGTCTGCACTTCATTATTGGATCAGTTCAGCCCGGCTGAAAAAGATGGTTAACAATGGTAACTTTAAAAAAGAAGAGGAAGAAAAAAAGAATAGAAACTGTCTGGAGAGCCTGCTGAAAACTGATGCGGAAACCATGCTGAGCCGGGTTGAAGCAATGCCTCTGTTCAGGAAAATACTACTGGTGGAAAAGGCGGATGATTATTATCAGAGAAAGATATTTTATGAACAGGAAAAGGAAAAATTTAAAAAAGATTACAGATACCGAATTAAGCCCTATATTCCACATAACCTGGAGAAACTTATAACAGTAAGCGCGGAGATGGTAAATGGGCTCGTTATTGACAGCAGTTTGATCCCCTCGAAGATGAAGGCTGAAATTGGCTTCCTGATGGAGGCGGAACTGGTATTTCCATTGTTGGATGAGATAGACCAATGTACAAAATTTTATGTTCTGAGCCATGAATTTTATGATCTTTTATTGGAAGTCCTGATGGACAGGGCCTTCAATACTGATAATATGGAGGCAACTTTTGAACAGGAGGTACTGTTGTATGAAGACAATGAAGATAGGTATTAAGTTCTTTATCACAATACTGTTCCTGTCCTTTTTCGCCCGGGCAACAGAATGCAAGGCAGAAGAAACACTGAGATATGATGATTTAAAAATCATGAAAAAAGTCTGTATTTATGTGGATATCAGCGGTTCTGTAAAAAGTATGGAGGAGTACAGGGAATATATTCTTTCCCTGCTGTACGATTATTTCTATAAATCGGATAGGGTAAAATGCAGAATCTATACCTTTGATGAAGAGGTTTCCCAGCTGGGGAATAATTATTCTTCACAGAGTGAGGAGGTGAGCTGGGATAGTTTCATTGATTACGGTAAAAAGAATACGGATCTGGATAAAGTGTTGAAAAATATTTTAGATCTGAAGACAGATGATGTTGAACTTGAGAATGGTGAAATTAATGAGCCATGGGAAGTGATTATAATTTCAGATATGTATGACAGTAAAAACAGCAGTCATTACGAAACAACGAATTGGGGAACAGTTCAAAATGCCCATCTGCGCCTTATTACATGGGAAAATGAGGCTGAAAGAGCTAATGGACTGGAGCAGGTGAAATTGAATGGGGTGAAAGAGATTCGGCTTCAGGAAGGAAAGAAAGCGGATGCAGTAAAGGCTGCAAAAGAAGTATTAGAGATGTGCGCGGAAATCATGTACGGATGCGGTATGAACTGGGAAAGCTTTTCTCAACTGAGCAGTACCAATGGGAAAGCGGATGAGTATTATGTTCACTGCAATGAACCTTTGCCGGAATCTGATGCTTCAGGAATGACCCTGGTGGGAAGCGGTGATACTGAAAATGGCTGCTTTTACTATACGGAAGGCAGAGAATTGAGAAAACTGGCAGGAGTGATAAAGGATAGAGAATGTGAGGTTATGCTTATACCTCAGATTACGGTCAGCTTTCAGACGGATCCCTTTGCGGATTTCATTTATGAAGGAAGCAAATTTGAAGTGATAATTAAGGCGGAATATGATGGGAAGCCGACTGACATAATGAATAACAGTTGTCTTTGTTTTACAGAGAGAAATACAAAGAAGAAGCACAATATGCCGCTTACATATGAAGAGCCGGTATATGCAGGAAGTATTTATCTGGACAGAGGGGAATACCAGGTAACTGTAGAACGTTTTGGAAAATGTGCGGTTGGAATTAGACAGACTGTGCTTGTCAGTGCACCAAAGATAGATATATGTGCTGCTTCAGATAAAAGTCAGCTGAAAGAAATACTTTCCAATATAGCAGTAACGGATGAAGAGGTACGGATTAATTTATCCGACTATATTGGCTGCATAGTTCAGACGGGACAGGGAAAACATGGACTGCTGCACAACCCGGAGGATAAACTTGTTTACAGTGCCTGGTTTGTTAAGAATGAGAATCAGACAACCCCCCGGTGCCGTGTCGAAGGAACCAACCTCATAATACTTGACAAGGTGAAAGAAGAATCAATTATAAAGATAGAAGTGGAATATTCTGAACTGAATAAATATACGCAGGGAGTCGGATTTGTAAAATTGTTTAAAGTCGGAGACGTTAAGCCTGATTAGTATGTACCAGCGGGGGAAGAAAAATGAAAAAATCAGCAATTTTGCCAGCCATTTTAATATGCTTCTGCCTCGTTGGCAAAAAAGAGATTAATGCGGTACATAATGCGGGACTGGTATCCGTCCATATAGATGATGATTACAAAATTCTTGAGAAAAAGGCAGAGGAGCAAAAAGAAAATGCAAAAGAAATAAAAAATGTCATTGACTGGATACAAAAAGAATATCCGAAAGATGCAGAAGGAGAACCAGTTAGTATTAATATTTATTTTTTTGAAGAAGGAATGGAAGAAGTAATAGGAGAAAACAGTATTTCTTTTAAAGAAATGCAAAAAGACTTCCAGAAGATACAGACTTTATTATGGTTTGGAGAGAACAGGAACAGCGGTTGGCTGGTTTCCCTGTCAGGTCCCAGAGAAGGTGTCAGAGATGTATATGAGGATATTATTTATCAACTAATAGACGAACGGATGGAAAAGGGCAGGGATTATTTTGTCATATCAAACGATGAACAAAAAGACAGGGAAATGCAGAACGTATATTCAGGGGCAGGCAATGTAGTGCCTGCAGAAAAAGCGGAATATTCGGATTTTGTTTCAGGGAATCTGGATTTCCTTATGGTGAATTTGGAATATAAAAATGTCCTAGAAAGGATATCTTATGGACTTGAAACAGATGGAAAAACGGAAAATAACAATTTGTATCTGTATGAATATAAGGAGCAAGACGGAGTAGGCCGGGACAAGCGGAATGAGTGGCAACTGTCATTTTCAATTGAGGTACCAAAACAGGCAAGGTTTTATTGGGATATTAAGAGCTATTTATGGGAAAATGACAGGATAAAGGAATGGGTAAATGATGAAATTCAATGTTATACAAAGCATGATTCATTAGATGATGAAAAAATGAAAGAAACTTTTCAGATATCAGGGAAAGAAGTGCCGGATGGCAGACTTTTTATATGTGTAACAGGCCAGTTGAAGAATTATTGGGATAAGGAATATCTTTGGGTCAACGAAGTAGAAGGAGAGGCCGGTGAGTTCCTGAAGCACTTTTATAATGAGGCAGAAGAACGTTGGCAGGAAAGCGAACCTTATGTTTACTTTGAGGAAATGTTTCTACTTGATGGATTGCCTGAAAGTTCCGTTGAAAATGAAAAGAGAGGTAATAGAAAATGGAAAAGAGATTTGAATATGATAATAGAGCGGAGGAAGAAAGTACATTACAAGGAAAAATTCTCTATAGTGTCCTGGCCCTGGTGATTCTGGCGGTAATTTTTTTATTGGGCTTTGCTTTGGGAAAAGCTGATGTAAAAAAAAGTATGCAGCAGGAGAATGCGAACGGGGAATCTGAAACAGAAATGATTTCTGAAACGACAGCAATTGAAGATATGAAACTGCAGATAGAGAATTTAGAGAAGCAGGTAGAAAAACTGGAAGGAAATTTGGAAATTCTGAGAGAGCGGACGGAGACATTGGAAAATGCGTTTGCTATTCAGCAGTTGCCGCAGATACAGCAAACACCGCAGACACAACAGACACCGCAGACACAACAGACACCGCAGACACAACAGCTTGTACCTGAAGAAAAGGAAGACAGTGGCAGTGAGAAGAAAGACAGCGGTGGGATAGGAAGTGGTGAAGTACAGAGTGAGACGCAGGAAGCCGGAGGAGGACAGGCAGGGACAGGTGATGGGGAGATAAATTGATGCGAGTGTGGAGGTCTTTATGACAATGTCTACCGGGCAAAATCAGTTGCGGTCTGATGGACTATGGTGGAGTTGAATATACATACAAATATAAGTCTTTTTGCATAAATATGCGCCGTATTTTACTGTGAAAATCATGTTTTGTGCAGTAGGGCGTTAATACTGATAACTGCATTTATCTGCGTGGCGTTGAGTAACGGTCGAAAATTACTAATAGTTTGTCGTGTAGACCTCATAAGAGATGAATAAATCATTGTGCAGGTTGCAATAAGAATGATGGGTTTGTTTGTATGATTATTACAAAAAAGATGGAATGGATAAATTTGGAAAAATAGATGTAGAAAAACAGGTCTACTCAATAACATAACACTTTGATGTAGAGGGTGGAGAGTGCGGCGTATGAATATGCGCCGATGAAAAGTGAGGAAAAGTTCGACTGATTTTGTTGAGTGAACCTGTCTGGATAAAGATATGTAGGAAAATAGACGAAATATCGAGAAAAGACTTGGTTGCTGGGGTAATTGGATACGACAGCACAAGAAAACACTTAGCCGTGTGAGCGGTAAGAGGAAAAAGAAATACCATCCAAATGGATGTGTAGATAGATATAAAGATACTTTTAAGGGATTGGTTCGAGAAGGACCGGCGGAGTAAATGAATTATGGATATTAAAAAGGAATACGAGCGATGGCTGGTGAATGCAACTGCAGATGTAGATGTTGCCGCTGAATTGAAAACGTTAGATGATACAAAAATTGAAGATGCTTTTTACCGTGATCTTGCCTTTGGAACGGGCGGCCTGCGCGGCGTTATTGGCGCAGGAACCAACCGTATGAACATCTACACGGTTGCAAAGGCATCTCAGGGTCTGGCGGACTATTTAAAGAAGAATTTTGAAACTCCGTCTGTAGTCATCGGCTATGACAGTCGCATCAAGAGCGATGTATTTGCAAAGGTGGCTGCCGGTGTGTTTGCTGCGAATGGTGTCAAGGTCAATATCTGGCCTGTTTTGATGCCGGTCCCGACTGTGTCTTTTGCGACCCGTTATCTGCATACCTCTGCAGGTGTCATGGTGACCGCATCCCACAATCCTAGCAAGTACAATGGCTATAAGGTCTACGGTGCTGATGGCTGCCAGATTACGACCGAGGCTGCTGCGGAGATTCTGGCCGAAATTGAAAAGCTGGATATTTTTGCAGATGTTAAGACTAGCGATTTTGAAGCAGGTGTGGCAGACGGCAGTATCCAGTACATTCCGGATGAAGTCTACACCGCCTTTGTGGAGCAGGTCAAGAGCCAGTCCGTTCTGTTTGGCGAAGAAGTTAATAAGAACGTAGCTATCGTGTACAGCCCACTGAACGGTACCGGCTTAAAGCCTGTAACTCGTACTCTAAAAGAAATGGGCTATACCAACATCACCGTGGTCAAGGAGCAGGAGCAGCCAGACGGCAACTTCCCGACCTGTCCATATCCTAATCCAGAGATTAAGGAAGCAATGGAACTGGGTATGGAATATGCCAAGAAGTGCAATGCTGACCTGCTGCTTGCAACTGACCCGGACTGTGATCGTGTGGGCATTGCTGTCAAGAACAAGGCAGGTGAGTATGAACTGCTGTCCGGTAACCAGACCGGTATGTTGCTGTTGGACTACATTTGCAGCCAGCGCGTAAAACACGGCAAGATGCCTGCTGATCCGGTTATGGTCAAGACAATTGTTACCATGGATATGGGCGAGCAGATCGCCACCCATTATGGTCTGCGTACCATCAATGTATTGACCGGTTTTAAGTTTATCGGTGAGCAGATCGGCAAGCTGGAAAAGCAGGGTAAGGCGGACAGCTATGTGTTTGGCTTTGAGGAAAGTTATGGTTACCTGACCGGTTCCTACGTCCGCGATAAGGATGGTGTGGACGGTGCCTATATGATCTGCGAGATGTTCAGCTACTATGCTACTCTGGGTATCAGCCTGTTGGACAAATTGGACGAGCTGTACAAGACCTACGGCTACTGCCTGAACACCCTGCACAGCTATGAGTTTGATGGCAGTGCCGGTTTTGCTAAGATGCAGAGCATCATGCAGACGTTCCGTGGTGATATTAAGGGATTTGGTGGCAAGAAGGTCGTCAAGCTACTAGACTATGCTCCGGGGCTGGATGGTTTGCCTAAATCCGATGTGCTGAAGTTTTTGTTGGAAGATAACTGCTCCATCGTGGTGCGCCCCTCCGGCACTGAGCCGAAGCTCAAGACCTATATTTCTGTCAGTGCAGAGAACAAGGCGGCAGCAGAAAAAGTGGAAGCAGAGATCTGCAAGAGCGCGGAAGAGTTCTTGAAGTAAAGATACGAGGAGAAAAAATTATGAATATTATTTTACTTTCTGGTGGTTCAGGTAAGCGTCTCTGGCCTCTTTCCAATGATGTGCGCAGCAAGCAGTTTATCAAACTGTTCAAAAATGATGACGAGTATGAGTCTATGGTGCAGCGTGTCTATCGCCAGGTCACCACGGTAGATGCTGATGCAAAGATTACTATTGCAACGAGCAAATCGCAGGCAAGTGTCATCAAGAATCAGTTAGGTGAAAAGGCTTCTATTTGTGTAGAGCCTTGCCGCCGCGATACGTTCCCGGCCATTGCACTGGCCGCAGCTTATCTCCATGATGAACTGGGCGTTGCAGAGGATGAGGCAGTTGTTGTCTGCCCGGTTGATCCGTATGTGGACAATACATACTACGAAGCAGTTAAAACTTTGCAGGAACTGGCTGAACAGGGCAACGCAAACTTGACGCTGATGGGTATTGAGCCGACTTATCCGAGCGAAAAGTATGGTTATATCATTCCTGAAAGAGGAGATAATGTCAGCAAAGTCAAGGAGTTTAAGGAAAAGCCGGATGTAGAAACGGCAAAGAAGTATCTAGCTCAGAGCGCACTGTGGAATGCAGGTATCTTTGCATTTAAGCTGGGATACCTGATGGATAAGGCTCACAGCATGATCGACTTCGAGGATTATCGTGACCTTTTCAATAAATACGACACACTGACCAAAATCAGCTTTGACTACGCTGTGGTCGAGAAAGAGTCTAGCATTCAGGTTCTGCGTTACAGCGGAGATTGGAAGGATGTCGGCACCTGGAACATGATGGCCGAGGTCATGGCAGATAAGACCAAGGGCAAGGCCATTCTGGATGAAACCTGCGAGAACACCAATGTGGTGAATGAGCTGAATATTCCAATTCTCTGCATGGGCTGCAAGGACATGATTATTGCGGCAAGTGGTGATGGCATTCTGATTTCTGATAAAGAGCGCAGTGGTTATATGAAGCCGTATGTTGAGAAAATTGAAACCGAGGCAATGTATGCCGAGAAATCATGGGGTACTTATACGGTCATTGATGTGCAACCGGGTTCCATGACAGTAAAGATCTCCATGAAAGCTGGAGAAAATATGAGCTATCATATGCATAATTATCGGGAAGAAGTCTGGACGGTTGTATCTGGTAAAGGCAAGGCAACTGTGGATGGAATGGAGCAGGTTCTTCGTACTGGCGATGTGATTACCATCGCAGCAGGCTGCAAGCATACAGTAGAGGCCATTACTGCACTGGATATGATCGAAGTTCAGCTTGGAGAGGAGATTAGCGTCGCAGATAAGATTAAATTTCCGATGGAATAAGAAATAGTGGGAGACAGAGTAATGGAAATCATGAAATTGATTCCGACGGGTAAAGATTATTTGTGGGGTGGTACTCGACTTCGGGAAGAATATGGTAAAAAGATTGATTTAACACCATTAGCAGAAACTTGGGAGTGTTCGGTTCATCCGGATGGCCCAAGTTATGTGGCAAATGGTACATATAAAGAAAAAACACTGGCTGAAGTATTGAAAGCACATCCTGAATATCTCGGTACAAAGGTAGAAGATGGTGAACTTCCAGTTTTGGTTAAGTTCATCGATGCCAAGAAAGATCTTTCCGTACAAGTTCATCCTAGTGATGATTATGCAAGAGAACACGAAGGCGATAACGGCAAGACCGAAATGTGGTATGTCATTGATGCTGATGAGGGTGCGCATTTGAACTACGGATTTCAGCATGAGGTGACAGAGGAAATTCTTCGAAAAGCAGTTGAGACCGGAACACTGGATAAGCACTTGCATAAAGTTCCAGTCCACAAGGGCGATACTTATTTTGTTCCGGCGGGTACAGTACACGGCATTGGGAAGGGGATTCTCGTAGCTGAAATACAGGAAAGCTCTAATATAACTTACCGTGTCTACGATTATGACCGTGTGGATAAGAACGGTAAAAAGCGTGAACTGCATTTTGACAAAGCTGTGCAGGTCATGAAAATGAAAGTCGCGCCGGATGTGAGTCAAAAACCGAGAATGGTGAAATACTATTCTGGCTGTTCCCGTGAGCTGCTTTGCCGGTGTAAATATTTTGAAACAGAAAGAATACAAGTAACGAAAGGCTTTACATTTTCTGTTATGGATGCATCTTTTCAGGTGTTAATGTGCCTGGATGGATATGGTGAAGTGCAGACGATGGATGCGGAGCAGAAACCGATGCGCTTCAGCAAAGGTGAAACACTGTTTTTGCCGGCTGGATTAGGCAGATGTTTAGTTGTTGGCGATGCAGAGCTGATTAAGGTTCGGTGTTAACAAGCTTGTAGTGAGGGTGGATAAATGTCAAGAATGAAGTTTATGAATACAGAGATTGATAACTTGACAATGCAGGAAACGCTGCAGGCTATTGATCGGCTGATTCAAGAGGATAGAAGTGCATATGTGGTAACACCGAATGTGGATCATATTGTGCAGCTTGAAACAAGTAAAGAATTACAGGCGGTTTATGAAAATGCGTCATTGATTCTGACGGATGGCAAACCACTGCTGTGGATTGCAAAATGGTATGGAACACCGATTAAAGAGAAAATTTCAGGATCGGATTTGTTCCCACTCTTGTGTGATATGGCTGCGAAAAAAGGATATAAGATGTTCTTTTTAGGTGCGGCTGAAGGTGTAGCTGCAAAAGCAGCAGAAAACCTTGCAAATAAATTTAAAGGATTACAGGTTGTAGGTGCATACTCTCCGCCATTCGGTTTTGAAAAAAAACAGGATGAGATGGATAAAATTAAATCCATGATAAAAGAGGCCGCCCCTCATATTTTGATTGTAGGATTAGGTTGCCCGAAACAGGAAAAGTTTATGTACTACCACTGTAAAGAGCTTGGAGTGCCGATTTCTTTTGGCTTGGGTGCCAGCTTTGACTTTGAAGCAGGAAATATTAAGAGAGCTCCCCGATGGATGTCCAATCATGGCTTGGAGTGGCTTTTTAGAATTACACAAGATCCAAAGAGAATGGCAAAACGCTATTTGGTGGATGATCGAAAGATTCTTGGTCTAGCGATTAAGTATAGAAAAAGATAAATAGATGGGAGCGAATTATGACAACACTGCAACAACAAAATGTTTTGCTTTTCTCAAGAACAATGGGACTTGGTGGAACCGAAAATGTAGTACTGCAACTTTGTGAAATATTAACTCCAGTTGTAAATAAAGTCGTAGTTTGTTCTTGCGGTGGAGTGAATGAAAAGCGGCTAAATGAAATGGGGGTCGTCCATTACACAGTACCCGATATAGAAAAGAAAAATATAAGGAATATTCTTTCGACCTCGAGGAAAATTCAAGGCATCATAAAGAAGGAGCAAATTACAGTTGTTCATGTCCACCATAGAATGGCTGCATTTTATGTAGCATTTCTAAAGATAATGAATAACAGCTTTTCTTTCTTTGCAACAGCACACAATACATTTAATGATAAAAAATGGTTAACAAGGTTTGCCTATAGAAAAGCAATGGTAATTGCTTGTGGAAAAGAAGTAAAAAATAATTTAGTCGAATACTATCACCTCCAAGAAGATAGAGTAGTAGTAATACATAACGCAGTCAAAGCATATGAAAAAGCAATTAAACCAGATAGTCGTTTGGAACAATTAAAAAAAGAAGGATTTGTTTAAGTTGGAAATATTGGAAGACTTTCGGAACAAAAAGGAATGATGTACTTTGTGGATTCTTTTAATTTGGCACATGATAAAGTTGACAATTTGAAATATATTATTGTGGGCCAAGGTGAAGATGAAGAAGTACTAAAGAAAAAGGTTGCAGACGGCCATAATCAAGACAACATTATATTTCTGGGGTATCGTCCGGATATTCAAAACATCATGTCGCAGATGGATTATGTTGTATTGAGTTCCCTGTGGGAGGGACTTCCGTTGACTCCTATTGAAGCTTTTTCAATGCACAAACCTGTGATTGGAACAGCAGTAGATGGTACAAAAGAAATTATTAATAATGGCGTAAATGGCTTTTTAATAGCGCCTAAAGATCCACAAGCAATTGCAGAAAAAGTTATCGAGTTAGCTTTAAGCACAGAAAAACGTTCGATGATGGGGGAAAATGCTTATATGACATACCAAAAAATGTTTGGCTTTGATGTGTTCAAAGATAACATTTTGAATTTTTATAGACAAACATTGAATCTCGGAGATAAATTTAATGAAAATATTGTATTTTGTAAATTATATAAGGACACTCCCAGTAGTTGCGATTTGTATGGCTTTGAATCTCAACAAAATAATTGAAGAGGATTTGTCGAGAAATATATGGTATGTAGGCATTCAAGATGTGAATTTGAGCAGCTTCAATAAGAGTTTGTTAAGAAATAAGTGTTTTAGAAATATTGTGTGTTATAGAATTTGCAGTGCAAACAAGATGGCATCTCTGCTTTTTAGAGTTCTATATCCGATCAAACAAGATCTGGAAATATATGGAGAAATCGGGGGGGGGGGGGC
>NZ_KE992693.1:273055-295666 GCF_000466465.2 Clostridium sp. KLE 1755 | reverse complement strand
GGTAAAAATTTGTCGGTATATCAGGGGGTAACACTAGGCAATAAAGGAACAGGATCAAGAAGTGTAACAAATCCTACGATTGGTGATAATGTTTCTATCTGTGCAAATGCAACTGTTATCGGTGGCGTGAAAATTGGAAACAATGTAATCATTGGTGCGGGAAGCGTTGTTACTAAGGATATTCCGGATAATTATATCGCGTACGGAAATCCAATGATTTTAAAGAAAAGACAATAATGGAGATTCAAATGAAAAAAGTACTTTGTGTAGCAAATTTTTTGTTTGGAAATGCAAGTGGTGCGCAAAGCCTTGCCAGAGCACATGTAAAAGCATTGTATCAGGCATTTGGGAAAGATAATGTTATAGTTTTTGCTTTGTCAGGAACCGAAAGCGTGGAATCACATGAAAACTTTGTTATAAAGAAAATAGAAAAAAATCTTGCGGCAAGAGTAATTAATTTGCTAATCGGAAACACAGGAAAAATCAATGCGGAAATTATCAATGAGATAATTGAAACAATAAAGCGTCAAGGAATTGAATTGCTATTTGTGGACGATTCAATCTATGGAAATGCAATTAAAATTATAAAGAAAAAATGTCCGCACATTAAAGTTGCGGCGTTTTATCACGATATAAAAAGATATCTAGCAATTGAATGGGCTAAAAAAAATCCAAAAACTATACCTGTTCAACTTTCGTTGATTGCTAACGAGAGGAAAACCGCACAGTATGCAGATGTGAACATCGTGCTAAATGAAAGAGAAAGGAATCTATTTGAAAAGTATTACCATAAGATTCCGGAGATGGTTCTGCCGATTATTTTGCCAACACCAGACATAGAAAGGAAAGATATTTTTGGAAAACATACTATCTTATTTGTCGGTGGTTATTATTATCCGAATGTGAATGGTTTCAAATGGTTTGTGGAAAAGGTGCTGCCGTTAATAAAGGTCGATTGTGAAATAGTATTAGTGGGAAACCATATGGATTTATTAAAAGATGAATTTAAGTACGATAACAGAATAATAGCTCACGGAAGAGTTGAGGATTTATCACCTTACTATGAAAGGGCGACGCTTGTTATTGGACCAATCTTTGAAGGTGCTGGAATGAAAGTAAAAACAGCTGAGGCACTTTCATATGGAAAAGTATTTATCGGCACGGATGAAAGCTTGATAGGATATAAGGAATTAGCTGGATCTCTACTTGGAAAAAGTATTTTTGTCTGCAATAATGAAATTGAATTTGCAGACGCAATAAACAGCCACAATTTTAACGATGAATTTTGCCAAGATAATTATAATTTCTTTTTGAAAAACTATTCTATAGAGGCTGCAACAGCTAAATTTAAAACATTGCTAGAATAAAGTACGATGGAGGGCAGAAAAATGGAGGAAAAGCATAAAGTAAGTGTCATCATTCCAATATATAATGTTCAAGATTATTTGCACGAATGTGTAGAAAGCATAGTACAACAGACTTATAAAAATTTGGAAATTATATTGGTAGATGACGGCTCTCCAGACGCTTGCCCGACCTTGTGTGATGAGTGGGAGAGAAAAGACAATAGAATTATCACGATACATAAGAAAAATGGCGGCTTATCAGATGCTCGTAATGCGGGACTACACAAGGCATCAGGGGATTATGTTTTATATGTGGACAGTGATGATTATTTAGAAAGGGACACCATAGAATGGATGATTTCTTGTGCCCAAAGTTATGAAGCAGAAATTGTGGCTTGTACATATAAGAAAACAGATGACAAAAATATTCAAAAGCTTCTTACAAAACAGCTCGTTAAAGGGACGGGCGTGGAAATGCTCGAATTTGCCTTTGAAAATGAAATTTGGTTTGCGTGGGGAAAGCTAATAAAAACCAATATCGCAAAACAGTGCCCTTTTGTAAAAGGATTGATTTATGAAGATGTTGAAAATACTCCAAGAGTGTTTTTGAAAGCGTCAAAAATAGTGTTTTCTTTAGATGGTCGATACATTTATAGAATTCGCACTGATAGCATTATGGGGGAAAATAAAAATATCCCCAAAAGTGATATTGCAAAAGTAATCGATTTGAATTGTGAATATATTGCAGTTGCAGATATCCCAGCAACGGATAAAAACATCTTGTATAAGAGTCTGTTTAAGCAACTTGTGTACAACTACAATTTAGCTATAAAATCCAATTCAACCAAGGCCATAGATGTTTGTAGAAGGATTGAAGCACTCCTGCGCAAGCATAAGATAAAATGGAGTAGGTGCAATTGTATTTCTGGACAGAGAAAAATCGCCTATTGGCTTTTGAGCGAGTGTCCGGCGTTGTATAGACGTGGATATAGAATTTATAGTGCGAAGTGTAAGGAGATAAAATGATAAAAGACAGAGGATTCACAATAACAATAAGTACACTCGCATTGATTGCGTTATGGATTGCAATCGTTCCAGTATATTCATTTGGATATCAAATTGCATTGAGGATGAGGTTTTTCTGCACGATTGTTTGTATGGCTTTTATCCTGAGTCACTTCAGATTGGAACTATTAAAACGAACTTGGTATATATGGCTTTATGCAATTGTCACATTAGTGTCGTCAATTCACAATTATGGAGTATGGAGTATTTCGGCACTAATGAATGACTTCTTGCACCCATTTAGTGTGCTTTCTATTTTTTTGGTTCCCTTAATTGTTGCGGACCGTTATGACATAGATAAAGTCGCAAAGATCTTTTTTAAATGCGGATGTGTTTACTTTATTCCAACATTAGCGACGGTTATAATGGCTGGGAGAGTAGATGCTGGTTGGTATGAACCCTATTTTGTGGGGAACAAATTTCTATTGACATACTATTTGCTTACAATGTTTTGTTGCTGGGGAATCATCCATTTTGATGAAATACAGAGCAACTTTAGGACAAGGACAAAGGTTATTGTTTTGTGTGTAATTGGAATTGCATTTAGTGCTTATTTATATTGCACAACAGGTGCTGTTTGTTATATTACAGTTCTTTTTTTAATGCTTGTATGGCCAGTAAGAAAAATTTTAAAAAAGCCATTTGGAATAACAGTGTCTATTATTTTGTCTGGTGTGTTACCATTGAGTATGGCGGCAATTTTGAGTATTCCACGAATAAATACACTGCTTCTATCCATAAATGAAATCGCAACAATGAATGCTCGTGTCAGAATCTATAGTATCCTGATGAATATTATAAACAAAAAGTATTGGTGGGGTTACGGATATAACACATTGATCGTGAAGGAACAATTGTACAGCAATGCGCAGAATGGTCTGCTGCATATTATGGTTCAGTTTGGTGTGATTGGTGTAGTTGCCCTTGTCTTCATGTGTTTTATGGTTACAAGAAATAGAAATAAAAAAAACAGTGCAATTGTTGAATGGTGTGAGTTTTGGCTGTTTGCTCTAATTGTAGCTGGAATTATCGAAATTACATTCGGCGTTTTCTTTTATGTTATGTTGTCCTTTATAAATTGTGCTATTAATGCGAAGGAAATGGGGCGTGCCAAAAATGCCGTATAATGAGAAGATTTCAATTATTATGCCGGCGTATAACGCTGAGAAAACGATAGAAAGAGCAATTGAATCGGTTCAAAGACAGACTTATACAAACTGGCAACTTGTGATTGTAAATGATGGTTCAAAAGATGCGACTCAGACAATTATTGAGCAGAAGTGCGAAACGGACGATAGAATTGAGAGCTACACTATAAACAATTCTGGACCTGCTGAAGCAAGGAACTACGCTTTGAAAAGGACAAACGGAAAATGGATTGCATTTTGTGATGCCGATGATTGGCTGGCTGACAATGCCTTGTTCAGCATGATAGATGCAGTGCAGAATTTTTCTCGTCAATTAGGGGTGTGCTATTATACCGCACCGAGCGGTGAACAGGTGGAAAGTCTCTCAAAAACAGAGATGATTAAGCAATTTCTTGTCAACTCTGAATTGGGAGGCTATCTTTGGAATAAAATTTTTTTGAAAGATATTATTGAAAAATACAATATCAAGTTCGAAAAGAGTATTTATATATGCGAAGATTTACTATTTGTGATTCAATACACCTCACATATCCAGGGATGCGTTATTATCCCACAGAAGTTATATAATTATGATGTCCAGCCAGACGGGTTGACAAGCTCGCAATTTTCAATGAAAAAGGTGACTCAGCTTGATGCACTTGAAAAAATAATTGAAGTGCTAAACGATGATGCAGATGCTGCAAATGCAGAAATATCAAAGAGATTACTCGTTGAAAAGACGATTTTTATTCGTAGAGATGCGATGAAATCTTTGAAGAGTGGAGTTTTGCAAAAAAGGTCTCCAGAATATAAATATATAAAAGAAAAAGCCAACAGAATATGCAGGCGGTACATAAAAGAGTATTTAAAGGAAGAAGATTTCCCTAAAAAATTCAAAGTGATGCTGTTACTATATTGTTTTATATAACGATTTGGCTTGGAAAGAGAGTGTGATTGTGTGAAGAAAATCGGAATACTGACATTCCACAAATCCATCAATTATGGATCGGTTCTACAAGCATTTGCATTAAGCAAATTGTTGAAAAGAAAAGGCTATGAAGTAGAAATAATAGATTATGAACCGGCATCATATAATTCGCAATACAGGATTTTTGAAAAGACTACATCCGTCCACAATGTTGCGGCAAATATACGACGCTTATCGATTTTTGATATCCTATGGAAACAAAAAACGAGTTTTGAAAATTTCAGAAAAAAATATCTGCCGTTAAGCAAAAAAAGGTTCACGGCGCAGAATTCGGCAAGTGATTTTGAAGATTTGTATGATGTTGTTATATGTGGCAGCGATCAAATCTGGAACGTAAGAGCAAAAGATTGTGACCCTATTTTCTTCCTGCCCGGAGCACAAAAGTACAAAAAAATAGCATATGCAGCAAGCATAAACACGGCAACATACAATGAGGAACGCTGCAACGAAACACTGCGTAAAGATATACTCGATTTTAAATATATATCAATACGGGAATATAGCGGGGCTGAAAAATTGGCGGAATTTTTGAATTCTGATAAGGAAATCAAGGTGCAGCCTGATCCCAGCCTTCTTCAAGATAAAAACACTTTCAAAGAAATTGCATCAGGACGAATTGTAAAAGTACCATACATATTTATGTACTGCGCAAATTATCAGGAGTCAACGATACGAGCGGCACAGAAAATATCAGAAAGGTTGCATAAACCGGTATACACAGTACTTGTTTGTAGATCAGCAACACAAATTTCTCGCTTGAAAAAAGCAGGAATTCGGATTATTCGAGATAAAAATCGTCCAGAAGATTTCATCAGCTATATCATGAATGCGGATTTGGTACTTTCCGATTCTTTTCATGGTACGGCTTTTTCCATTATATTTGAAAAACCATTTTACTCCATTAATGATTTTATCAATGGCAAGTTCGTGAATGATGAACGTATTTGTAACATACTGAGTGAACTCGGAATTTTGGAGAGATACGTTAAAGAAACCGATGTGGAAAAAATTAACTTAAATAAAGAAATCAACTATTCTGTTGTAACCAAAAAGAGAATGCAGTTTGCTGAGGCTGCGATAGCAGATTTAATGAATGCGATTGAGACATAATCGCTCAGGAGATTAGAATGGAAATGAACCGAAGCAGAAATGCTACACGTAATATAATATTTGGAGTTATCCTGAAAATATATCAATTAGTACTTCCGTTTGCAATGCGTACCATTATCATGTACGAGTTGGGCGTAAAGTATCTGGGATTAAACAGCCTCTTCACATCAATTTTGCAGGTTTTAAATCTTGCAGAGTTGGGAGTTGGCAGTGCGATGGTGTTCTCCATGTACAAGCCTATTGCCCAAGAGGACTCAAAAACCATATGCGTCTTGATGAAACTTTATAAGATTTATTATCGGGTGATTGGTCTGGTTGTTCTTGCAGCCGGATTGGTATTGTTGCCGTTCATTCCGAAGCTGATTGCAGGCGATGTCCCTGACGGCATCAACATTTATGTTTTGTATTTACTGAATTTACTGGCAACAGTATTTACTTACTGGCTATTCGCGTATAAAAACAGCATTTTGCAGGCACATCAGCGACAGGATGTTGTCAGCAAAGTGACAATTGTTACAGATACATGCAAATATATTTTGCAGATTGGGATGCTCTTTGCCTTTCATAATTATTATTACTATGTATGTGTTTTGTTGCTTTCGCAGATATTCAACAACATCTTGACAGCAATTGTTTCCAATAAGCTGTATCCACAGTTTCAGGCAGAAGGAAAACTTCCAAAAGAAACAGTCAAGGAAATCAATCAAAAAATCAAAGATTTGTTTACTTCAAAATTGGGCTTTACAATTGTAAGTTCTGCGGACACCGTTGTCATCTCGGCTTTTTTGGGATTGGAAGCCCTAGCAATCTACCAGAATTACTACTATATCATCAATGCGGTTATGGGCTTTGTTGCCATCGTATATTCCTCCATCACGGCAGGTGTTGGAAACAGTATGATTGTTTATGATACGGAGAAGAACTATCGTGACTATCGCATATTTACCTTCTTGGCATGTTGGATTACTGCTTTTTGTGTGAGTTGCTTTTCGGGATTGTTTCAACCATTCATGAAGCTTTGGATGGGAAAAGACCTGCTGTTGCCATACCCTTTGGTAATCCTGTTGTGCGTTTACTTTTGGGTCTATGAATACATTATGATGGCGAGTGTTTACAAAGATGCTGAAGGAATCTGGCACGAGGATCGTTTCCGACCGCTTCTTTCCGGCCTGGTAAATTTGAGCTTGAATTTGCTTACTGTTAAATTCTTGGGCCTTTACGGAATCGTACTCTCCACAATCATTAGCATGGTTGTTATCAGTGCACCATGGATTACATCGAATATATTTAAGCTGATTTTCAAAAAAAGTGCAAAAGAATACGTTGTAAAGTTGGGATATTACCTGCTTACGGCAATTGTAGCAACAACAGTAACTAATATTATAATTAAATTTATCCCCGATAATGGTTGGCTTTGGTTCGTTGTAAAGGCAGCGGTATGTGTTGTAGTATCAAATAGCATTATTTTTATGATGCTGTTAAAGGTTTCTGAATTCTCAGATGCAGTGTCTTTGATTGCCAAAATGTTTCATGCAGAGAAGCTTGTTCAAAAGCTTAAACTAAATAAGGAAAGTGAAAAATGATAGAATTATTTGCGGAAAAGAAAAATTGTTGTGGATGCGGAGCCTGCATGAATGTCTGCCCAAAGAGTGCGATTCATATGGAAAAAGATGAATATGGCTTCGTTTATCCTGAAATCAATATAGAACAATGTGTTGAGTGCGGAGCCTGTAAAAGAGTTTGTGCATTCCAAAATAAAACGACGCAGAACAAGCCGCAGCGGGTTCTTGCAATTGCTGGCAAAAACGACAGTCTCGTAAAAAAATCAGCATCAGGTGGTTTGTTTGCGACGATAGCACTGGCGGTGCTGGAACAGGGCGGGTGTGTTTACGGTGCAGTCATGCTGCACGAGAACCATAAACTGCGCATTCATCATGTCTGCTGTGAAACGAAGGAAGAACTTGAACGTTTACAGGGCTCAAAATATGTGCAAAGCTCGCTTGGAAGTATTTTCAAAGATGTACAGGAAAAGCTGAAAAAAGGTAAGACTGTTCTTTTCTCCGGTACACCATGTCAGGTTGATGCATTGAAGTCTTATTTAAGAAAAGATTATGAAAAACTGCTTACTGTGGATATTATTTGTCATGGAGTTCCAAGCGAACAGTTCTTTAATGATTATATCCACTATACGGAAAAAAACCTTGGTGGCGAAATATTGGATTTTAAATTCCGCGATAAGTCAATGGGTTGGGGATTGAATGCAAAAGCAGATTATGTAAATGCAACGGGAAAAATTAATGGATATTCAGTTTCTTATTTGGATTCGTCGTATTACGACCTATTTTTGAACGCTAAAATATACAGAGAAAACTGCTATCACTGTCCATATGCCACGCAAAAAAGAGTGGGTGATATTACAATAGGTGACTACTGGGGAATCGAAGATGAACATCCTGAGGTCTTGTTGCAAAATGGCGGTAGCTTAAGCGAGCAAACGGGCATTTCGGTTATGATGCTTAATACAGACAAGGGAGCAGACTTTTTTGAAAGCGTAAAAGATCAGTTTACTTATTATGAATCGACCTTTGAAAAAGCTGCAAAGCGGAACACGCAGTTGGTTCATCCGGTAAAGCATACAAAAGCAAGAGAAAAAGTTCTGAAGCTATATAAAAAATGGGGATATAAAGGAGTTGAATTTTACTTTTGGTGCCGCATTCCAAAGCAAAAGGCCAAAAATGTGGTTCGGCGTGTTTTGCCCAAAACGACCCGACAAAAAATCAAGAAATTATTACATAGATAAACAAATCGGAGGAATCAGATGTTAGAAAACGGTGATTTGGTATCAATTGTGATACCAGCGTACAATACAGAGCAATATATCCAGCCGATGATTGATTCATTGAAGAAGCAAACATACAAAAATTTACAAATAATTTTTGTGGATGATGGCTCCCGTGATGACACAGCGAAAATCATTAAAAAGTATCAGGCAGAAGATTCAAGAGTTGAATACTATTATCAGGAAAATCAGGGCGTTTCAAAGGCCAGAAACTTTGGGTTGGATAAAGTAAATGGAAAAAAATTATTTTTCTTTGATTCGGATGATACATTTGAAAACGATTTGATCGAGAGCTGTGTAAAATTTGCAATTACTCAGAATGTGGACGCTGTACTGTATGGATATGCAGATAAAGTGTCAGGAAAAAAGGAAAATGAACATGTCTTTGAGTTACATGGAAGTTTCCGAGACGATCAGATTGCAAAAGAGGTGATTCCTTCTTTTCTGGGACATTCATACGAGGATGTAAATGAGTGGTTAAAAGGAAAAAAAGGTTTACGCACTGGAAAAGAGCATACGGCACTTTGGAGAATCATGCTGGATGTTGAGACGATAAAAAAGAATAATCTTCAATTTGACGCTTCCCTTTCTCTGGGAGAAGACACTAAATTTATCAATACCTATCTGCTATTTGCTGAATCAATTGGAGTTCTGGAACGAACCCTTTATTACTTGACAATTCGGGAGGGCAGTGCGAATGTTACGAGTAATGGAAATCCGATTCTCATGACAAAAAATAAAATCAAATTAATTGATGCTCGTAAACAAATTGATTCGATGGCAATAAAAGGCGGAATCAATACAAATGAATTTTGGCAGGGGACTTTGATTTTTTCAGCGGTTCAGCTTGCGTTGAGGCTTTCACATAATTCAAAAGCATCTTCAAAAGAAAATTATGATACTTATATTGAATATCTTAATAATCCGGATGTCCAGATGGCAGTAAAAACCTTTTCGCCTGTTGTAGTAGTGAAAGCGATTCCGTTCTATATGCTGAAATGGAATATGGGGAAATTGTTGTTTCATCTGTGTAAAATGCTGCCTGAAAGTGTAATGAATCGGTTTTAATAAAATGGAAGGAGATAATGCCATAGTTAATGGCGTTAAATAATATGAAAACAGCAACTATAACATTTCATGCGCCTAATAATAACGGCTCGTTTCTTCAAGCTTATGCGTTACAAAAATATTTAACAACTCATTTTGACAACATTGAAAATGATATTATTGATTTTCAGCCAGAAGCACAGCAACAACAATATGCTGTCTTTAGGAAAATTCATTCTAAAAAAGATATATTAAGAAATTTAATATCAGTACAGCATTATAAAGCAATATCTAAGAGAAGTGCATCATTTTCAGAAATGAGGAAGAAACATTTGAAAATGACGCAACGTTGCACTTCGACAGAGGAAGTACTAGAAATTGCTGGTAAATATGATTTAGTTATAGCTGGAAGCGATCAGATTTGGAATACGACTGCAAGAGATTTTTCGGAGGCTTTTTTTCTTCCGGGTATTTCCAAGAAGGCTACATATGCTGTAAGCTGTGGTTCACATTTAAACGAAGTTGATTGTGATAGGATTTGTAGTGCTATGGAGACATTTGAGAATGTTTCAGTAAGAGAAATTGACACGAGAGAATTTCTTGAAAAGCATACAAAAAGAAGCATTGAGACCGTTTTAGATCCTACATTTTTGCTTACAAAAGAAGATTATTCGGGACTATACGATAAAGAGCGTATCTTAAAAGAAAAGTATATATTCCTTTATACGATCAACTATGATGAAGATGCATTAAAACAGACAGTAAGAGTAGCTGAGAGGATGGGGGGTGCAAAATTGTAACGCCCTTTACGGGATATAGTGCCATAAAGGCTAAAAAGTATGGAATAAAAGTCATGTGGGATGTAGCACCAGACGCTTTTTTAAATCTGATTGAAAATGCAGAATGTGTTTGCTCCAATTCTTTTCACGGGATTGCGTTTTCCATTATTTTTGAAAAAGAGTTTTATCGAGTAGGAGCAATGAATCAAACTGGTGAAATAAAAAAAGACGATAGAATTGATAATATTTTAAATTGGTGTGGGTTGAGCAATAGGAATTATGGAGAAACCAACGGTAACAGAAAAATTGATTATATACAGGTGGAACACACATTAAATACATTGAGAAATCGTTCTAATCAGTATATATATAATATGCTAGTTAATTAAAAAATAGGAAAGAAAAAGATGAATACAACATTACTTATCATGGCAGCCGGAATCGGCAGCCGATTTGGAACAGGAATTAAACAGTTGGAGCCGGTTGATGATGCTAGCCATATCATCATGGACTACTCAATTCATGATGCGATTGAGGCAGGTTTCAACCATGTAGTATTTATCATTCGTAAGGATATCGAGAAAGAATTCAAAGAGGTCATCGGTGACCGCATTGCCTCCATTTGCGCTTCTCATAATGTGACCGTTGATTATGCTTTCCAGGACATCAACGATATTCCGGGCAGCTTGCCGGAAGGTCGGACGAAGCCGTGGGGAACTGGTCAGGCGGTGCTTGCAGCGAAAAATGTGATTGATACGCCGTTCATTGTGATCAATGCAGATGATTACTATGGCAAAGAAGGCTTCAAGGCCGTCCATGACTATCTGGTAAACGGCGGAAAGTCCTGCATGGCGGGATTTGTTCTGAAGAACACGCTGTCCGATAACGGCGGTGTGACCCGTGGTATCTGCAAGATGGACGAGCGGAATAACCTGACCGAAGTTGTGGAGACGAAGAACATCGTAAAGACTGCAAACGGCGCAGAAGCGGACGGTGTGGCAATCGACACAGATTCTTTGGTTTCCATGAATATGTGGGGACTGACACCTGAGTTCCTTACTACACTGGAAGAGGGGTTTAAGGAGTTCTTTGAAAAAGAAGTGCCGGGCAATCCGCTGAAGGCAGAGTATCTGATTCCAATCTTTATCGGTGAACTTTTGGAGCAGGGAAAGATGTCTGTAAAGGTTCTGAAGACCAACGATACCTGGTATGGCATGACCTATCACGAGGATGTCGCAGCAGTAAAGGATAGCTTCAAGCAGATGTTGGAGAATGGAGTGTATAAGGCTGATTTATTTGCAGATTTGTGATATACTTGAACCATCATAACAGGAAAGCGGTTTGTGTCCTATGCCCAGAACGAAAGGTAGCAAAAATCGTCCCAAAATCAATATCACTAAAGACTACGCATCTCAGATCGCAGAGAAGCAGGAATCTATCACTTCCCTGACTGATGAGATCGCATCCATCACCGCCAACATTGATACTTTGAAGGCTGACTTGAAAGAGAAGAAGTCTGCTTTGAAGAAGACTGAAAAAGAAGTGGCAGCTCTGGAAGCAAAGAAGACAAAGGCCGATGCTAAGGTCGCTGAAGAAGCTAAGAAGGCTGAAGCCGAGAATGTGGTTAAGAAGCTGTTGGCCGGCGGTATGAGCGCGGACGAGATTCTGGAAAAACTGAAATAAACACCAAGAAAAAAAGAAATGCCGTGTGGACAAACTGCCCCCCCAGGAGTTCACACGGTATATTTTGAAGGTGGATATATAGTTTATAACGGAAATAAAAGAAGAACAAAAACAAAAGAAACGGAGTGTGACACAAAATGAATTTATCAAAAATACATCATATTGCAATCATCGTATCTGACTACGAAGCAGCTAAGGATTTTTATGTGAACAAGCTGAACTTCTCTGTTATCAGAGAGAACTACCGCCCCGAGCGTAAGGACTGGAAGTTGGATCTGCGTGTTAACGAGCACACAGAGTTGGAGATCTTCGCTGAAGAAAATCCTCCAAAGCGTGTGAACCGGCCGGAGGCCTGCGGTCTGCGTCATCTTGCATTTTGCGTTGATAGCGTGGAACAGACAGTGAATGAGCTGACGGAGGTAGGAATTGAATGTGAGCCAATCCGTGTGGATGATTACACTGGTAAGAAAATGACTTTCTTCCATGACCCGGATGGACTGCCGCTGGAGCTGCACGAATAATTATGGGAGAGAAAAGAGCATATAACCCCCGGAAGCCCGGCGGTGGTCGGAAGAAGCTGAAGCCGGAGTACGATGCCGGGAAGAATTTGAAAGATCAGATGGACGCTGCTGTGGCCCTTTATAATTCTGAGATGTCCTTACAGGCCATCGGTGAGAAACTGGGATTAAATCCAATAAAGGTACGGAAGCTGCTCATCACAGCCGACGTGTATGAATCGGAAGTGGCGGAGAAGGTGCGGGATACCTTTGAGGAGTATCGAGAAACACAGAACTATAAAGAAGCAATTCTCTCAACCGCAAATGCTCTCCAGCTTTCCAAAGCCTCAGTCACCTCGTACCTGCCATATAAAAAAGGTGTGTACTTTCCAAGTACAGCAGAAAAAGAAAAAATCAGTGTTGGAGCAGAACGGCAGCGGAGATACAGAGCGATGAAGCGATGGAGGTCTGATCCGACAGAAGAAAACTTCTGGGGAGTGGTTGTGGCTTATGCCGGTGTAAAATTCAAAACTTACTCCGGGTTGCCATTCTCTTATGAGGTACGGAAAGGTAGGAACGGTGAGTACACAAAAGAGCTGTGGATCGACCGCCGGGAGAAGAGTAAAAGTTTGGCGTGGAGTTCAGTGCTGTTGGCATTGAAGAATATTAAAAAGGTGGGAGAAGTGGTAGACCGACCGAAAGCTCTGGGCGATATCCGGGGCGTGACTTACATCTACGGGATGTTCTATCGGTTCGGACTAATCGATGTGCCGGATGATGCGAAGGAGAAGATGGGGCATCCCCAAAACCGCAAAAAATAGGTTGCTATGTACAGAAGTGTGCGGTAATATGTGCCGTAACTGAGGATGTGAATCTCAGTTGGGAAGGATGGTAGCATTATAGAAAAACTGAAGGAAATGCTGGAGGAGTATTTGAAGAAAACGGAGCCAGAGTATTATCCGCCGGTGGAGAACCTGCTGGATCTGATTTACGAGCATTACACAGAGAACAACCCCGTAGAGAAAAACACAATTGCTGGGAAAGCAGCAAAGGTCAAGGAAAGGGAACTGGAAGAGTGGCTGCGTGGGCTAGATGGTATGGATAGGTTGGTAGATGATTATGTCGGAGATAAGATTCCACTTTGGGAAAAGATCACGGACCGGCAGGGGACGGTGTGCTGTGCATGGGAGAAGACTGCTTTTGAGGAAGGTCTGAAAGTCGGAATTCGGCTCATGATGGAAGCATTTAGTTTGTAATGGAAATAAGATGAACTCCTGGAGTTCAAAAAAAGCCCTCGCTGTGAGTGATACACAGTGGGGGCGCTGGTCAGTTATTATCTTCTGCCCGTATCTGAGCAATTCCTCTATTTCATTTTTATTCGCCAAGCGTACCGCTGACTTCTCCTTATATATTTGTGCTCCGCAGTCTGGGCAGCGGTCAGGCAGCTTCTCAGCAGAGAAGCAGTAGCGGCAGGCATCGCAAAAATAGTAATTCAAGTTATATTCACCCCAATCTCTAATATATCCTCAAATGCAATAATGGTCGGCAGCTCTTTGCCGGTATCATTTATAAATCCTGTGTATATTCGCAGTTCTTTGTTGATCGAATCCACCACAGCATCCAATACTCCGGCAACATCCTCATAGTAGCCGTCCGTGAAATATTTTATTGTGATCTCTTGTCCCTTCTGAAGCTGGCTGATCTTTTGGTTCAGAGCTTCCTTGCCTTCTTCAGACAGTTAGATTCTATTTCCTTTTAGGTGATCCTTGCCCTCAGAAGCAATCTCATCCTCATAGCCTCGTAAGGCGGCAAAAGGAGAGAAGATTTTAGCGCGATTTGACATCGGCATCCGTGGATGATTACGTGGTGGCTCCGGGCGGGAAGCGTGGAGTATTTTGCCATACTTACTTTGGACGGCTCTGCCTTCCGGTATGTTCTTGTAGTCCATGTTCGCCCTCCTTACGTAGCCTTATGGCCGCCTATCTGCTGATTTCTCTCTCTCATCGTTGCTCCGTCCAGATAGTTGGTTCCTTTCAGAACGGCATTCTTTCCGAACTTCTTCTTGAGACCAAGCATCGCATTCTGTAGCTTCTTCTCTTTTTCCAGCTTGGTCGTGTCTGTGAACAGGTCAACTTGGAAGAATCCCTCGTCTTTGACCACACGGTTAGCGGCTATTGTGATCCGTCTCACGGTCAGTGTTTTATCAGCTATTCTCTCGAACAGCTCAGTTGTGGCAGAGATCAGGATACTGCCGAGGTTGGTCGGATTATCCAGTTTTGTGCTGCCATGAGCACCCTTCGGAACGGTGCGGCCGTAGTGATCAATGTGTACCGGGCCTCTATACTTACCGCTGTCGCAGTTTTCCCGGTCATAGCCCACATCCAACGTCAGGCTATCCGTAACCAGTCCCTTATCTGTTAATTGTAATACTAAGCTGTCAGCCATCTCCATGACAATGATTCGGGCTTTGTCGTATGGGTAAGGGCAGGAAAGTACCTGCCCCTCGGAGATACTGTTGGTGCTGGGTTTGTAGGCTTTGATTTCTTTCATGCCGCAGGGTTCCAGACCCCAGGCATGGTCGATCAGCAGTTCAGCATCAACACCGAATTCCTTATATAAGATATCCTGATTGACGGTACTGAAATAGGCCAGCTCGCCCATCGTACGGATGCCGTGCTTTTCCAGCCGTTTTACAGTGCCGGGACCAGTCATCCAGAAGTCTGTGAGCGGTTTGTGATCCCAGAGGAGATAACGGAAACTCTCTTCATCCAGCTCAGCGATGCGGACACCGTCCTTGTCCGGCGCGGCGTGTTTTGCGGTGATGTCCATTGCCAGCTTTGCCAGATACAGATTCGTACCGATTCCGGCAGTGGCCGTGATGCCAGTCGTATAAAGCACTTCCCGGATCATTGTCATGGCGAGGTCGTGTGCCGTCATATTATAGTGGGATAAGTACGAGGTGGCATCGATGAACACCTCGTCGATACTGTAAACGACAATGTCCTCCGGTGCGATGTATTTCAGATAGATGCCATAGATTTGCCGTGACACCTTTTCATAATATGCCATCCGGGGTGGTGCAACAAGGTAAGAGAGTTCGAGTGACGGGTCGGCGGCAAGGGATAAGGAATCATAGGAGGCAGAGGATAAGGATGGTTTACCGTCCTTGTACACAGCTTTTCTTAGTCGTATCGCTTCCCTTAACCGATTCGCATTGACATCTTTGACCTTCTGTACGACCTCGAACAGTCTGGCGCGACCCGGAATACCATATGCTTTCAGGGAAGGAGACACAGCGAGACAGATAGTTTTCTCAGTGCGGGAGAAATCCGCCACGACCAGATTTGTGGTAAGTGGGTCGAGGTGGCGGGCGGCGCATTCTGCGGAAGCGTAATAGCTTTTAAGAGCTATTGCAAGATATGTGCGCTGCATCGTGCGATTTCCTCCTTTCTGACTGCGTTCTCATAATAGGGCGTTAATGTCCGGCTCTTTCGACGAACCACCGGCCTAACCGTCCATTGAAGCGTGGATTGAATATTTCGCGCCCGCAGGGCCACCGTCACGCATTTCAGATCCACCTATACGGGTAATAGATCCACCGCGATGCCGTCTCGCACAATAGATCCACTTTCAAGATAGTACTTATCTTCAGCCATCAACTTCTGTAGAATCACGTTAGAGGAATCTCCTCTAATTCTACAGAAGGGAGGCCACTACTATGGCCAGAAAAATCAATGTGAAGCTCATACTGGAGCTTCGGAGTGCAGGGCTGTCGCGGAATGCGATCGCAGCAACCCGGCACATGTCAAAGAACTCTGTCGGCGATGTTATCCATATCGCTGACAAACGCGGTATTACTTTTGAGGATGTTCGCCAGTTGGATGAGGATGCGGTCTATCGCATGTTTTATCCGGACAAGCACGCCGTGGAGACCTTGTATGGACAGCCAGACTACGAATACGTCCATCAGGAGCTGAAACGTGTCGGGGTGACGCAGAAGCTGCTCTGGCAGGAATATCAGGACAAGTGTAAGTCAGATGGCAGCATCCCCATGGGTTACACGAAATTTTGTCAGGGCTATGGTGGCTACATTATTGTCAACAAGTTGACCAATCACCTTGAGCATAAACCCGGTGATGTTATGGAGGTGGACTGGTCCGGCCCCACAATGAATTACGTGGACACATCCACAGGGGAGATTGTTACAGTATATCTGTTCGTAGGTACGCTCCCTTACAGCCAGTATTCTTATGTGGAACCCTGTCCGGATATGAAGATGGATTCCTTTATCCGTGCACATATCCATATGTATGGCTTCTTTGGCGGGGTGACAACAAGGCTGGTCTGCGACAACCTAAAAACGGGCGTTGTCTCCCATCCAAAGAATGGGGAGATTCTCCTCACAGCAGACTATGAGGCCCTGGGTGAGCATTATCAGACTGCCATCATGCCAGCCGGGGTGCGCAAACCCAAGCAGAAAGCTTCCGTAGAAGGCACTGTCGGCAAGATTGCAACGGCAGTCATCGCAAAATTGAGGAATGAGGTCTTTTATTCCCTTCCTGACCTAAAAGCGGCTGTGGCAAAGAAGCTTTATGAATTCAACCATCAGAGTTTCCAGAAACGGGAAGGCAGCCGCTATGAAGCTTATCTGGATGAAAAGGAAAGCCTCCATCCCCTGCCTGCCATTCCGTATGAGATATCGATCTGGCTCTATGGCCGGAAAGTGAATATCGATTATCATGTGGTCTTTGAATACAACCGTTATTCATGTCCTTACCAGTATGCCCGCAAAACAGTAGATCTGAAGGTCACGGACAGTACAGTGGAGATCTACAGCGGCTCCATGCGTCTGGCTACACACAATCGCTTTCCTGCCGGAAGAAAGAACCAGTATTCCACCCATCCGGAGGACATGCCAGATAAATTCCGCTTTTCCCCCTGGGATGATGCCAGGATCAAGAACTGGGCAGCATCGATTGGGAGATATACAAGTGAAGTCATTGATCGCATTTTCGAGGGCGTGGGCATAAAAGAACAGGGCTATAATCCCTCGCTGGCCGTTCTGCGCCTGAGCAACAAGTATTCCGAAGCACGCCTGGAAGCTGCCTGTGAATTCGCCATCACGAATGGGATCAAAAAGCCCCGTTACCACCATCTTAATTCTATTCTGGCAGCAAATCAAGACCAGATCTACCAGGAGCAGAAAAAAGGGAAGGGAAGAAAAGCCGATTCAATGGGCTATCTTCGAGGGAGCGAATACTATGGAGGTGGCCGTGATGATCAATGATGAAACCCGGCGCAAGCTGCGCGAAATGAACTTTGGGGAAGCTGTTGCCGGTCTTGAAGCACAGCAGTCTGATCCGGCGACCGTGAGCCTACCGTTTGATGAGCGTATACAGAGGCTGGTGGATTACATCTATCAGGAGAAATACAACAACAGGATACAGCGACTTATCAAAGCAGCACGGCTGCGGTTTCCCCAGGCTGACAGCCAAGGTATCCTTTATGACAGGCGGGGACTTGACCGGAACCTCCTGGGAGAACTTTTCCAGTGCCAGTATATCAGCCATCGCCAAAGTATCATACTCCAGGGCTTTACGGGATCAGGCAAAACCTATCTCGCCTGTGCATTAGGAAAGCAGGCCTGTCTGAATCAGGTCAAGACACAATACATCCGGCTGCCGGATTTATTGATGGAGTACGATGATGCCTCCCTTCTCCCAGGAAAGCAAAAGAAACTACTGGACAAGTATGGGCGCATCCCGCTCCTCATCCTGGATGAATGGCCGGTGTCAGATATCTCGGACAGCGAACTATACTTCCTGTTTGAACTGATGGAACGGCGCTCCGATGCCACCTCCACCATCTTCTGTACCCAGTACCGGAAGGATGACTGGATCATGCGTCTGGGCGGTGGGGTACAGGCGGAAGCTATCGTAGACCGTTATGCACACACCGCATACTGGATAGAGACCGGCAGTATGAACATGCGTGAATACTGCGCACGTTCCATTAGGTAGCCACAAAAGCGGATCCCAAAGGCGAGCCGGTGGCTCGCAAACAAAAACAGGTGGAGCGGAACTACGTTCCGCTCCGGATCCCCTGGCGCGAAATAATCAATTGTACATTCTCTGGTGCAGGTAGGGATGAGTTACGTCAGAGCTTTGGAAATAACCAAAATGGTAATAGATACAATTACCGGAGAAGAATTTGTTAGTATTAATAAAATCTTATCCTGCGAAGAATTGCGGAATATTGTTTATGATACGATAACTCATTATCAAGTTCTTTCTGATGAAACAGAGTTTGAAGTGAGCAGTTGGGCAAGCAAATATGCAAGGAAATATAATAGAAATAAAGAAATTGTTGTGATAAAGCAAATTGGGGAACAAAAACTGAATTACTCTTATATCAGAAATAATTTACTAAAAGAAGTTTTAGATTCCGTTACAAATAATAGAGAATTTTGAATAAAAATATTGTAAATTTGCAAAAAATCACATTAGAAGAAACAAGGATAGATTTGATCAAATTATGGGGAATGCTTAGAAAATTAGAAGAGCAGATTGTGTATCCGGAGCAATGGGAAAACGCACTGGAAAGAATTATGGCTATTTTTGACAACGCAAGAGGATTTGTTGTAAAATCACATCTCAGAGAATTGACGAATTGTTTCTGGGTAGAAGCGAATTGGAGTAGGTATGAAATACAGCAACAGCATCTGGGGAAACAAATGTTGGTTTGTATTATAGAAAGAGAAGAAGATATATTGCAGATATATGAATATCTTTATCAACAGGGAAAACGTGCGAATATCTCAGAGGTGATTTTTTGTAAAAAAAACTATTCTATGTTTACAGGTGAAGAGCGTAAAAGGATTAGAAAAGTATTTAAAGGAAAATATGTGAAATGTGTGTTTATACAAGAAGAAAATTTCAAATGTATTTCCTTGGAAAATGGATGGAGACAGGTGTTTTACGAAGTTTTGAGTATTAGCAGAATAAGTTAGAATGCCTCCAGATACTGATGAAGAGGAATAACAAAACATATGAAAAAAACAACATTACTGATTATGGCGGCCGGTATCGGCTCCCGCTTTGGCGGAGGAATCAAGCAGTTGGAGCCGGTGGGATTACATGATGAGATCATCATGGACTATTCCATCCATGATGCCATTGAAGCCGGTTTTAGTAAGCGCTGAATATCGTTCCGATAACTTGATATTTGGCTAAATGAGTGGTATTCTACAATAGAAAACAAGGGAGGGGCACTGTATGGAATATATGAATGTGAAAACCGCTGCACAGGCTTGGGGTATTTCAGAACGCCGCATTACGATGCTGTGCCGAAATGGAAGAATTGCTGGCGCTATGAAAGAAGGAAAGTCCTGGCTGTTGCCCGTCAACGCTGTAAAGCCGGAGGACGGTCGAACAAGCGATGCCGCTATACAGGAGCAGACAGTAAAGCTTCGCCCCTTACCAATAGGCGTTTCTGATTTTAGGGAAGCGGTATCGGACTTCTATTATGTGGATAAGACACTGCTGATTAAAGATTTCCTCGATACCCGCGCAAAGGTTACGCTGTTTACCCGTCCTCGACGTTTTGGCAAAACATTGAATATGGATATGCTTCGCGTTTTTTTTGAAAAGACCGACAAAGATACTTCCGTGTATTTCCGTGATAAAAAGATCTGGGGCTGCGGCAAGGATTACCGCAAGCATCAAGGTAAATATCCGGTCATATTTCTCACCTTTAAAGATGTAAAATATGATACATGGGAATTGGCACTAAATTCAATCGCTCAGTTGCTGCGAAATGAGTATTTGCGCCATTCGGAAATATTGGATGGTTCTGCCATTAATAAATATGAAAAACAGGACTTTGAGAAGATTGCTTCCGGTTCACCCAATGAAGTGGATTTGGCATTTTCGCTCGGTAAGCTGTCACAGATGCTGGATTCCTACTACGGTACAGCTCCTGTCATTATCATTGATGAGTATGACACACCGATTCAGAATGGCTTTATGAGAGGCTACTACAATCAGATTGTTTCCTTTATGCGTAATCTGTTTTCATGTGCATTCAAAGATAATCGCCATCTTGCCTATGGATTTCTGACCGGGATTCTGCGGGTTGCAAAAGAGAGCATTTTCAGCGGACTGAACAATCTGAGCGTCGATTCTGTTCTGGATGTTCGTTACAGCAGGTATTTCGGATTTACACAGGATGAGGTTTCTGTAATGCTTCAATATTATGGAGTCGAGATGAAGCTCAGTGAAGTATGCGAATGGTATGACGGATACTTGTTCGGAGAAACAGAAATATTCAATCCATGGTCCGTTATTAACTACATCAATGAACATTGCTCGCCACAAGCATTCTGGCAGTCTACCGGAAATAACAGTATTATTGGAGAAATTATCAAGGGAGCGACATCGGAGATTCAGGAGAATTTGCAGCTGTTGATGCAGGGAAAGACAATCTCTACCTATGTGGACACAGCAGTCATCTACCCTGAAATAAAAAGAAACCCTTATACGATTTACAGTTTCCTGTTGATGGCAGGATATTTGAAGATTGTTGATCGACAGGCGTTGTATGATGGGAATAATATCTGTACCATAGCGATTCCCAATAAGGAGATTTTCTATGTGTATGAAAAAGAAATTCTGTCCTGCCTTGCCGATAGCATTTCACCGTCTACTGCGATTGCTATCCAGCAGGCGATTATAATGCAGGATGTACCAAATTTACAGAAACACTTGCAGGATTTTTTACGGCAGACCATTAGTATTTATGATGCTTCATCCGAAAGCTTTTATCATGGTCTGATGTTGGGGCTGTACGCAATCATGAACAATCGTTATAGGATCACCTCTAACCGTGAAGCCGGAGATGGTAGGTATGACATTCAGATGATGCCGCTGAACAAAAAGATGCCTGGTATTCTGATTGAACTGAAGGTGCTGCGTGGAACCGTTGCCCCAGAAAATGTTACCGAAAAATTGACAGCACTTTCTGAAATGGCACTCCAGCAGATTGATGAGAAGAATTATGCATTTGAGATGCAAGACGAGGGCATAACACAGAAGATGAAGCTGGGAATTGCTTTTTATAAGAAGCAGGCGGAGATTGCTTATCGTTTAGATTAGAGGATTGATGTCTGGGTAAAACAGTAGACCGCACCATAATAAAATGATGAGAGCCTTACGGAGAGTAAAGCCTCGTAAGGCTCCTAAGAAGTTGGTGTATTAAAAATTGATATTATACAGTATTAATTATGTAGGAGCTGATTGTGGAAATTCAAGATTTCTGTGGAAATCGTTTTTTTTAGTTCGTTCTTTACCTTCTCCATTTCTGCTTCAATCGAAGCAATCGTTTTCTTCCTGGCCATCTTCTTCCTCCTCCAAATCGTCCTTCATGGATAATTCATTTTGTAGTAATTCACTGATTTTGTTTGATTTCTGAATGAAGTATTCTGTATTCATTTCAAACGCCGCCAGTATGTCCTTCTGTTTTTTCGTTACTGCATAATCCAGTTTGTACTTTTCACCGTTATATCGCACAATTTCAAATTTTTCCAGTTCACGGATTGCGGCAGGAACGGTCAGATAATTAGGACTTGTTTCTATTCTGAGCATCTCTTCTTTTAGCAGCTTATACATTCTGTTTCTTACGATGAGCGTCACAAATTCGAGAAACAGCTTCGCGGACATAGCTTCGCTGCTTTGTACACGCATACTTTTTGAGCCTATAAACGACTTGTCTGCACTGAATAACTTTTCAGAGATGTCTCTCCCCCATACCTCCATTTAGTCTAAAATATATGCAGAGTTCACATTATATAGACAGAGCGCATGGTTTGGCGTTTACGATTCCTTAAGGGGTCTAACCTTGGAAAGAACCAAGAAGTACTTGACAAATACCCCATAAGGGTATAATGTGATTTTTGTAAACAATATACCCATATGGGGTATTGCTTAAAATGAATGTGCAGCAGTTTAACTCATAAAAGTGTCCATATATTAAGGAGGTAATTTTATGCAAGATTCCACAGAAACAAAGGATATTCCCATAATGACAGCTTCCTCCGCAGCCGCTGTCGGCTCGCCGGCATCCTGCCCCCACCA